>CALZBV010000105.1 GCA_945622055.1 uncultured Clostridia bacterium | reverse complement strand
TGAATGGTGTGCGTTTTTTGCTCAGACAGTCTTTTTTTCCCTGTTTTTGACCGGAAAATCTGATCCATTATAAAAAATGCTTCCGGTCCGCTGATACGAATAATACTGATTCCGGAATTTGTTAACCCGGTTGAAATAGCAGCAATTGTTTCCACGATAGTTCCTTTCTGTATGAAAAAGAAATAGGGTATCAGCATGACAACCTGTGCCAAACCGATACCCAGATGACAGTTCAAAATCCTTTATTCCTCGGACTTGCTTTCCTCTGCAGGAGTTGCTGCTTCTGCATTTTCTTTCTTGTCATATTTCCGATATCCGGTCTTATTGTATCCGCCGCGACCGTAATTGCCACCGCGTCCTTTTCCGTAACCGGAACGGCCATAGTATTTCTCGTTGCTGTAATCGCGAACACCCTTTTTCAGAGATACGATAACCTTACGATACGGCTCCTCACCTTCACTGTGTGTTTCAACATACTTGTTGTTCTGTAAAACAGAATGAATGATTCTTCTTTCGTAAGGATTCATCGGCTCTAAAGCAACGGAATGTCCGGTTCTTCTAACCTTGCCTGCAATGTTTTTCGCAAGATTCTCAAGAGTTTCTTTTCTTCTTTCACGGTAATTCTCAGTATCAAGTTTAACCTTGATGTAGCTCTCACTGTCCTTGTTTACAACAAGGCTTACGAGATACTGCAAAGAATCCAGTGTCTGTCCTCTCTTTCCAATCAATATTCCCATGTCCTCGCCGGCAATATCGACATTCATGGTACTTTCAGCTTCATCAAACGTAACATTTACTTCAGCCTTAACACCCATTGCCTCGAAAACCTTTGTTAAGAAAGCCTTTGCAGATTCCTTATCGCTTTCCTTGATTTCCTTGACTTCTTTTTTATGTTTTACTTCTAAAGCTTCTTCATTTGCAACAGGCTCTTTTACAGATTCCGTTGTTACTGCAGATTCTTCCTTTTCTTTTGCACGAATCTTTGCAGGCTTCTTATTTAGCCCTAAAAAACCGCTCGATTCCTTTTCAATTACTTCATATTCCAGATTTTCAATGGAAACACCAAGCTTCATACCTGCTTCAATTACCGCATCGTCTACTGTTTTTGCGACAACTTCAATCCATTCCATGACTCATTCCTCCTTATTCTCTTACTTCTGATTTCGGTTTTTCATGATATTTGCATAAGCAGAAATACCGGAACCGGAAACCTGAGAAGAACCATCGCTATTATTATCAGAATTTGATTTTTCTTCGTTATTACCGTCCGAGCCCTGGGCATCGTAATTTTTCTTTCCGAGATTTGCAAAATCAGCCGTCGTCTTTGGCTTATTCTCAATTCCCTTCGTAGAAGTTTTTGCAACCTCAGCCATCTTGCTTCCGGTAGCAATTCCCATCTTCTCACGACGCTTTGCCATCTTCGCCTGATTTTTCTCAATCATTTCTTCTACATCGACCTTATCCATGTAACGATTGATGAAAATCTGTTGAACAATCTGGACTACGGAACTGATAATCCAGTAAATACCAACACCTATCGGAATCATAAAACAGATAAATCCGGACATCAAAGGCATAACAATATTCATGGACTTCATGCTTGCTGCCATTGCATCATCCTGATTCTTGTTCATCTGATCATTATTTACAGTCATAAGCTTTGTCTGAATAATCTGCGTTACAACTGCAAGAACCGGAATCAAAACACCGATACTGAAATAATTACCATTTGATACCGGATTATTTAAAATGTTAAGACCGCCTAAAAACTTATTCACGCGAATGATATCCGCGGACTGCTCTGCAATCTGGGCAGCAATACCAGGAAAGGCACCTTCCAAAGCAACCCAGTTATCTGCGGTACATTTGGATAAAACATCAATGATATGTTCTACCGTTAATACGCCTTCCTTAAACTCACCGAACTTTGATAAGGAAATCGTCTTAATGCCTGCATCATTAATAAATGTTGCAAGTGTCTGCGCATATCCGCTCGGATCATATGCCTGAATGGCTTCTGCAATGTTTCTGTACATTTCGCCAACGTCATTGATATAAGCCGGAATCGCATAAATAACACGATAAAGAGCAAACATAATCGGAAGCGAAATCAAAAGCGGGAGACACCCTGCCATTGGGTTTGTTCCGTATTTTTCATAAACAGCCTGTGACTCCAGCTGCATTCTTCTCTGGGAAGCTTCGTCATTTTTTCCTTTATACTTCTCTCTGATTTCATTCAGCTCAGGAGTCATTCTTGCAGTAAGCTTGGACGACTTCTGTTGCTTAATGGTGAGCGGAAGCATCAGCATTTTAACGATGACGGTAAACAGGATAATACAAAGTGCTATATTTGCAATTCCATCTTTACTGAACAGAGCCAAAAACTCGTAGATTGCGTTCATGATAATTCCGAGAATTGCTGAAATCGGTCCAAGAAGCAGACCGCTTTCCTTTGTTAAGAAAACAAGATCTAACAATAAAAAAATCCTCCTTATACATTACGGAACCGGATCATACCCGCCCGGGTGAAACGGGTGACACTTGAGAATTCTTTTTATTGCAAGCCAAGAACCCTTCAAAGCACCGTATTTTTCCAGTGCTTCCAAGGCATACTGAGAACAGGTGGGAGTAAACCTGCAGGATGGAGCTCCCTTAAAAGGCGAAATATATTTTTGATAAAATCGAACAAAAAAAATTAATATATACTTCAAACTGATACCTCATCCAGTATCTTATGCAGCTTTGCCAAGTGAAGCAATGCGCTGTTGATTTCGAAATAAGTTCTGCCTTTTGCGCTCTGTCTGGCAATTACAATAATGTCCCAACCACTATGGAACTTACTTTCATTCAATCGGTAGCTTTCACGAATTAATCTGGCCAATCTGTGTCTTACAACGCTGTTTCCAACTTTTTTGCTTACCGATATTCCAAGTCTTCCGGTATCTGACTCATTTTTCTTTGCATACATTACCAAATACTTATTGGCATATGACCTACCCGATTGGTAAATCCTTTGGAACTCTTCGTTCTTTTTGATTGAATTCGTCACTGTTCTCTCCTAAAAAAGAAAAGGATAAGAGAAAAGGTCACATAACATGCGACCTATGCAGATAACTTATGTCTACCCTTTGCTCTTCTGCTGGCTAATACCTTTCTGCCGTTAGCAGTACTCATTCTGGAACGGAATCCGTGAACCTTGGCTCTCTGTCTCTTCTTCGGCTGGAATGTCATCTTCATAAGTTTAACACCTCTCTTTCTTACGGATCAGAGAAAGCAAAACTGCCTTTTCTGAATAATTTCGCATAAAATCCTATTATTACTATTGAAATAGCATTTCCATTATAGTAGCAAAGTCTATTTTCGTCAAGTAAAATTTTAATTTTTTCTTTTTTTTCTTCGAAAAAAGTACTTTCCATTATTGTCTTTTTTTGATATAATATAAGGTAGTGGTTTTATAGCCTTTTTAGTGTCTAGATGACCTTTTAAGGCGTTTTTCAGAAGGAGTTATACTAAAATGGATATCAAAACAATAAAAAGCTTATGGACGGATATTTTAGACTATATGAAAAATGAGTTTGTAATTCAGGACGCTGTTTTCAGAACCTGGGTGCTTCCGTTATATCCGTATTCTTTAAATCAGAATAAACTGACCATAGGCTTTTCCGATAAGAAACTCGGTTCAAGAGGAATCGAATACATTAACACAAAATATATTTTCTTCCTTGAGACTTCTTTAGAGGTTATTACCGGACAAACCTTCGAAATCGAAATTATTGTAGCAGATAAAGAATCGGATGCAGCTCCTGCCGAAGAGGAAGCCGTTCCGGTGCGCAAAAAAAGAAATGAAAGCTACGATACCTTAAATCCAAAATATACCTTTGACACCTTCGTTACCGGTAACAGTAACCATATGGCTCATGCCGCTTCCCTTGCGGTTGCGGAATCTCCGGGTGAGGTTTTTAACCCTCTTTTCATTTACGGAGGTGCAGGACTCGGAAAGACACATCTGATGCAATCCATTGCGCATCATGTACTTTCCCATAATGAAGATGCGCAGATTCGTTATCTTACAAGTGAAAAATTTACGAATGAGCTGATTGAATCGATTCGAAACAACAAAACAGCTGCATTTCGTGAGAAGTACCGCAATATCGATATGCTTTTAATTGATGATATTCAATTCATTATTGGTAAAGAAACGACACAGGAGGAGTTTTTCCATACATTTAATACGTTATACGAATCCAAAAAACATATCGTCATATCTTCCGATAAACCACCAAAGGACATTTCCACGTTAGAGGAACGTCTTCGTTCGCGTTTTGAAATGGGATTAATCGTTGATATCGGCAGTCCGGATTATGAAACCCGTATGGCAATCCTGAGCAAGAAAAACGAGCGTGAGAATTTCGGTATCCAGAATGAAATTCTTGCCTGCTTTGCCGAAAATATCAAATCCAACATCCGGGAGCTGGAAGGCGCACTGAACAAATTGGTTGCACTTTCCAGATTAAAGAAGCAACCGATTACGATGGAGCTTGCCCAGGAAGCATTAAAGGATTATATGTCAACGGACAATAACAAAACCATTACCGTTGGCTACATTGTAGATATCGTATCCGAGCATCTCGGTATTTCCTCTTCCGATATTTTCGGTAAAAAAAGAAGCAATGAAATTGCAACAGCCAGACAGATTGTAATGTATCTTTCGACAAGGCTTACCGACCTTTCAACTACGGACATCGGAAAGCAGCTCAACAACCGCGATCATTCTACTGTCATTCATGGCCGGAATAAAATCGAGGAGGATATCAAAACGAATCCTCAGCTTAGCAATACGATTGATGTGCTTCTGAAAAAATTAAACCAGTAATCCACAATATAATAGGAAGAAATACAATTTTTCACTTTGTGTTGTGGATAAGTTGTGAATTAATGTGAATAATTGTGAATAACCTGATTTTATTTTTTCAAAACCACTTTTTTGAAGTTGTTTTATCCACCGGGTTTCACATTTTATCAAGACACGATTTCACTGTATTTTTTATTACAGAACCCTTTATTTTTCAATGCTACAGCGTTTATACACACTGTACACCCGGCCTATTACTTAGACTAAATTATAATATATTATTTCTATACAGGAGCTCAGCGAAAGGAGATATCCACACTATGAAAATCGTATGTATGAAATCTGATTTACAAAACAGCGTAAATATATCATTCAGGGCAGTATCCTCCAAGACAACGATGCCGATACTGGAATGCATTGAAATTACCGTTACGGACAACTTTATCAAATTTACCTCTAACGATATGGAAATCGGAATTGAAACAATCGTAAAGGGTGAAATCATTGAAACCGGTGATGTGGCTATTAATGCAAAGCTTTTGTCGGATATTATCCGTAAGCTTCCGGACAGCGAGGTTTGCATTGAAACAGATTTGAATTATACGGTTACGATAACAAGCGGCAAATCAAAATTTTCAATTCCTGCCAAGATTAGTGATGAATTCCCATCTCTTCCGGAGGTTGAAAAAACGGATGCACTTGTGTTATCCCAGTTTTCGTTAAAGGAGCTGGTACGTCAGACGGTATTTTCCATTTCTGACAGTGAGAACAACAAGATTATGACCGGTGAGCTTTTTGAGGTAAACGATAATAAGCTCCGTGTTGTTTCTCTTGACGGACACCGTATTTCAGTTCGCAGAATCGAATTAAAGAATCCGTTCCGTAACATTAAGGTAATCGTTCCCGGAAAAACCTTAAATGAGATTAGTAAGATTTTGTCCGGTGAGATGGATTCTGAAGTCAGAATATATTTTACCGATAAGCATATTATTTTTGAATTTGATGATACGATGGTGCTCTCCAGATTGATTGAGGGTGAGTATTATAAGGTGGACCAGATGCTGATTCGTGATTACGAAACAAAGGTTACCGTAAACAAAAAGGAGTTTTTGGACAGTATCGACCGTGCGACACTGCTTGTGAAGGAATCAGAAAAAAAGCCGATTATTATCAGTATCAGGGATAATGAAATGGGTATGGAGATGGTTTCCAATCTTGGTTCCATGAATGAAAGCATCGATATTGAAAAAGAAGGAAGTGACCTTATGATTGGCTTCAATCCGAAGTTTCTTATGGATGCTCTTCGTGTTATTGATGAAGAGGAAATCAGCCTTTACATGATGAATCCGAAGGCTCCGTGCTTTATCAAGGACAAAGAGGAAAGCTATATTTATCTGATTTTGCCGGTAAACTTTAATTCAACTGCCAGACAGTAGGCCGGAAAGCATTTTTTAGGAAAGGAAGCCCTGAAAAAGGGCAGACAGGCGGAATTATGGAAGAGATTAAGCTAAGAGGTGAGTTTATTAAGCTTGGCCAGGCACTTAAGGCAGTCAATCTGGTAGAATCCGGCGCAGATGCAAAGGATGTTGTTGTAGAAGGACTCGTTAAGGTAAATGGCGAGGTTTGTACGATGCGTGGAAAGAAGCTGGTAGACGGAGATATTGTTTCCTATAACGGAAATGAAATTAAAATTATTGGATAGCTGGTGTACCCTTGAAAATAAAGCGTTTGGAGTTAAGTAATTTTCGTAATTATGAGTCACTGTCCATTGGATTTGATGATTCTGTCAATATATTATACGGGGACAATGCCCAGGGAAAGACAAATGTTTTGGAGGCGGCATACCTTTGCGGTACGACGAAATCCTATAAGGGAATTAAGGATCGTGAGGTTATCAGACATTCTGAGGACGAGGCACATGTCCGTATGACAATTGAAAAAGCAGGTACGGAGCATAGGATTGATATGCATCTTAGAAAGACGAAGTCAAAGGGAGTTGCAATTGACGGAGTTCCGATTAAACGCTCTGCAGATCTTTTCGGTCTGATTCACATTGTTTTTTTCTCCCCGGAGGATCTTGGAATGATCAAAAACGGTCCTGCAGAGAGGCGCAGATTTTTAGATTTGGAGCTTTGTCAGTTGGACCGGTCCTATCTGTTTTATCTTTCCAGCTACAATAAGGTTTTGATTCAGAGAAATAATCTTTTAAAACAGATAAAGCTGCAGAAATCACTTGCGGATACTCTTGAGGTATGGGATGCGCAGCTGATTGAGTACGGAACGGGTATTATCCGTACCAGAAGAAAATTTATCAAAGAATTAAATGAGATACTTCCGGAAATGAATGCAAGGCTTTCCGGAGGCAGGGAAAAGCTTTTGATAGAGTATATTCCGAGCGTTTCCGAGGAAGCCTTTGAAAGAAAGCTGGCTGAAAATCTGGAACGTGATTTGATTTTGAAATCTACAAGCTGCGGTCCTCACCGGGATGATATCGGGTTTTTCATCGAAAAAGAAAACCTGAAGCTGTACGGTTCCCAGGGGCAGCAGCGAACGGCGGCCCTGTCTTTGAAATTTGCGGAGCTTGAGCTGGTCCGGACAAGGGTTAACGAGTCTCCGGTTCTTTTGCTGGATGATGTTTTGTCAGAGCTTGACCGGAACCGGCAGAATTACCTGTTAGACAGCATTACAAAAATGCAGACAATAATTACCTGTACCGGTCTGGAGGAATTGATTGGTGACAGAAAGCAATATCATAAGATTTTTCATGTAGTAAACGGAGCGGTTTTTGAGCAGTAGAAGCAAGGAGGAAATTATGAGTACAGAATACGGAGCAGACCAGATACAGATTCTGGAAGGATTGGAAGCAGTTCGGAAAAGACCGGGTATGTACATTGGAAGTACGTCCATTCGCGGTTTGCATCATCTTGTCTATGAAATCGTAGACAATGCTGTAGACGAAGCACTTGCCGGATATTGTACCGTAATTGATGTATCAATTAATCCGGATAATTCCATTACAGTTATAGATAACGGACGCGGTGTGCCGGTTGAAATCAACAGGAAAAAGGGAATTTCCACGGTTGAGGTCGTTTATACGATTTTACATGCCGGCGGAAAGTTCGGCGGTGGAGCATACAAGGTATCCGGTGGTCTTCATGGTGTAGGTGCATCGGTAGTAAATGCACTTTCTACCCGGATGGAGGTTTTGGTAGACCAGAACGGACATCGCTACAGACAGTGCTATGAAAAGGGTAAGCCGCTTGCTCCGCTGGAAATGATCGGAGATTCGGACCGTACCGGTACAACAGTTACCTTTCTTCCGGATCCGACGATTTTCGAGGAAACGGTATTTGACTTTGATACGTTAAAGAACCGTCTTCGTGAGATG
>CALZBV010000104.1 GCA_945622055.1 uncultured Clostridia bacterium | reverse complement strand
GTCATTGAGGTACGTGACGACGGTAAAGGAATTGATGTGGAAAAGGTAAAGAAAAAGGCGCTGGAAAAGGGAACCATTACACCGGACCAGGCAGCTGTGATGACGGAAAAGGAAGCAATTGATTTATTGTTCCGTCCGAGCTTTTCCACCGCAGAAAAGGTTTCGGATTTGTCCGGTCGCGGTGTTGGTCTTGATGTTGTTAAGTCAAAAATCGAAGCACTGGGCGGAGATGTTGAGGCAAAGACAGTGCTTGGAAGCGGAACGACCTTTATCGTAAGACTTCCGCTTACCCTTGCAATTATCCAGGCTCTTATGGTGGAGCTTGGGGAAGAAAAATACGCAATTCCGCTTGGAAACATTCAGACGATTGAGGACGTATTACCGTCTGATATCAAGTTTGTTCAGACAAAGGAGGTAATCCATCTTCGAGGCAACGTAATCCCGTTAATCCGCCTGAGAAATGTTCTGGATGTTCCGGAGGACGGAAAAACGACGGAACATCTCACTGTTGTTATCGTTGCAAAGGGTGAGAGACTTGCCGGTCTTGTTGTCGATAACCTGATTGGCCAGCAGGAAATTGTTATCAAATCGATTGGAAAATACATCAATAACAACAAGATGATTGGTGGTGCAACCATTCTCGGTGATGGTGAGGTTGCCCTGATTCTTGATCCAAATGCTATTGTATAAGGAGGTGCCGGACATGGATGAGGTTTCAAGTAAAGAATTAAAGCAGTATATTGTCGTAAAGCTTGGAAGTGAACAATACGGCATTGATATCCAGTATGTGGACAATATTGTCCGTATGCAGAAAATCACGAGAGTTCCGAAGGCACAGGACTATTTTAAGGGAGTCATCAATCTTCGCGGTGAGATTATCCCGGTGATGAGCCTTCGCTTAAAGTTTGAGCTGGAGGCAGATGAATATGCCTCCAAAACAAGAATACTGATTCTGAAGGTGGAACAGCAGGGAGCATTTGGTCTGATTGTGGACGAAGTAAGAGAAGTGGTTACGCTTGATACGGAACTGATTGAGAAGGTTACATACGATCCGAATGATGAACGCATGATGTACCTTCTCGGAATCGGAAAGCATAATGACTCTTTGATTTCCCTTCTGAATATCCAGAGTCTGATTACGGAAAAAGAGAAAGATAAGGAAGCATAGCATTATTTCAAGGAAGAAACCGGAAGGCTTCTTCCTTGAAGTATTTGTAAAGTCCGGCAAGGAGGTACTATGACGGAACAAGGGTTTGATTCAATGAATGGAATGGAGTTTGATTTTCTGAAAGAAATCGGAAACATCGGAGCAGGAAATGCAACAACTGCACTGGCAACCATGCTGAAGCTTAAGGTTGAAATGCAGGTTCCGAAGGTTGCTCTGCTCGATTTTCAGGAGCTTCCGGAGATTCTGGGAGGTGCGGAGAATCCAATTGCAGGCATTCTCCTGACGCTTAGAGGAGAAATCGAGGGAATGATGATGTTTGTTCTGGAATACTCCGCAGCGCGTTCCATGGTGAACCTTTTGATGGGGCAGGAAAAGCCTGTGGAGGAGCCGTTAGATGAAATAGAGGCTTCAGCACTTCAGGAAGTCGGCAACATCATAACAGGCGCATATCTTTCTGCACTTTCCAACCTGACCAATCTTGCGATGAGTCCAAGTGTTCCGTATATTTCAGTCGATATGGCAGGTGCTATTTTAAGTGTTCCGGCGATTGAATTCGGAAAAATCGGTGACAAGGCGTTACTTATTGAGACAGAATTTGGCGAAAAAGCTTCGTCAGTAAACGGCTACTTTATTCTGATTCCGACGTTAGAGGCTTATAACAAAATTCTTCATTCATTTGGAATGTAGAAGGACGGTAGATTATGGGGACAATGATAAAGGTAGGAATGGCAGATTTAAATTTCTGCCATGAACCGGATGCCATTACAACACTTGGACTCGGTTCCTGTGTCGGGGTTGTGCTGTATGATCCGGTGAAAAAGGTGGCAGGGCTGGTACATATCATGCTTCCGGACAGTACAAAAATAAAAAATAACGAAAACAAAGCGAAATTTGCCGACACCGGAATTGAGGAAATGCTTGGGATTATTATCCGTGAGGGAGCCACCCGCGCCAGAATCAAAGCAAAGATTGCCGGGGGTGCCCAGATGTTTGCTTTCAGCACGGAAAATGACCTGTTACGGGTCGGAACGAAAAATGTTGAGGCAGTAAAGGCGGAGCTGTTAAAGCTTCGTATTCCGATTGTAGCAGAGGATACCGGAAAAAACTACGGAAGAACGATAGAGTTTTATCCGGAAACAGAGGAATTGCTTGTAAAAGCAGTCGGCAGAGCACCATATAAGATTTAGGAGGCCGCATGGAAGGAAGAAATATTCCGCCGTTTATTATGCTTACTGCAGCCTTGATTGCCTGTGTGTTTTGCATTCGAAAGCATGCAAGCCTGTATTTTACACTAAAAACCGTGTTTGCTGTCATGCTGGTATTCTTTGTGATCGGTGTTATCGTTCAAAAGATTCTCCGGAAGGTAAATGAGGCTGCGGAAGAGGCGGCACAACAGCGGCAAAGGGAAGAGCTTGAAAAGACTGCAAAAGAGCTTGAGGAAAACGAGAACGAGGATACCGGGGAGGATGGCAGTAATTAAGGAATAATGCTGCTTTTTGAAGAAGAGAACAGGAGACGCCTATGAATACAGAGGAGCGTATAAAGCTATGGGAGGAATATACGAAAGCATTTTCCCCCGAGCTGCGCGAAAAAATCATAATTGAATATGCGGGTCTTGTAAAAATCGTAGCAGGGAAGCTAAGTATTTATCTCGGACATAATGTTGAGTATGAGGATTTAGTGAGTTACGGAACGTTTGGACTCATTGATGCGATTGATAAATTTGACTACGAAAAGGGAGTGAAGTTTGAAACATATGCATCACTTCGAATTCGTGGTGCTATTTTGGATCAGGTACGAAAAATGGACTGGCTTCCACGAACGGTGCGCCAGCGTCAGAAACAGATTGATGCCGCTTATCAAAAGCTTGAAGCCGCCAGTGGAAGAATGGCAACGGACGAGGAAGTTGCTGCGGAGCTTGAAATCAGTACAGATGAATTACTGAAATGGCAGAATCAGACAAAGGCAGCAGGTGTCGTTTCCTTAGATGAATATCTGGAGCAGGGGAATGAAAACGGAATTATAAGTGCCGGAGAATCCTCAGACTATGCACAGCCGGAAAAACAGATGGAGCAGAAGGTAATGAAGGAGCTTTTGCTCCAATCCCTGGAAGCCCTGACCGAAAAAGAAAAAAAGGTGATTCTGTTGTATTATTACGAGGAATTAACACTAAAAGAAATCAGCGAGGTACTTGAAGTATCCGAATCCAGAGTATCTCAGCTGCATACGAAAGCAATCCAGCGTCTGCGTCTGAAGCTCGGCGGACAGATGGAGATGTTTTTTTAAGGACTGAATAAAGGAGAGTTTTATGGCACAGAAGAACGGATATTTTCAAATCAGTTGCAAAAATGACGGAACCTGGGTGACGCTTTTTCCGCCAAAGAATGACGGTGAAAAATTAAAGTTCGAAATGCTGGACGCTTTTTTAGCAAAATGGAAGATAGAGTATGATAAAAAACAGGTAGCGGATGCGCTTTCTGCCCTGACAGAGCCGAAGGAGCTTCGTCTTACAACAGTGTGTACGATACCGATGAATGAATCCTCACTTGTGAAAATCAGTGAGGATTGTATGACCTGTGTGATTGTCCTGTTTATGCCTGCGGTCGGCGGAAAGCTTATGACCGAAGAGGATATTATCGGTGATTTGGTTCATGCGGGTGTAAAGTACGGACTTGATAAAGAAAGACTTGCACAGCTTGGAAAAGAAAGAGAGTATTGTACTCCGATTGTTCTTGCAAAAGCAACGCCACCGGTGGAAGGTACGAATGCAAAGATTACATACCACTTCAATACTGACCTTTCCATGAAACCGAAGGTACTTGAGGACGGTTCGGTTGATTTCCACTCTCTGAATACGATTTGCTCCGTTCATGCGGGGGATTTGCTTGCAGAGCTGATGCCTGCCGTACCGGGACGTCCGGGTATTGATGTATGCGGCAGACAGATAAAACCGATGAAGGTAAATCAGCTTGTTTTACGTCATGCAAACCGAATTCATCTTTCAGAGGATGGACTGAAAATGTATTCTGATGTAGACGGTCATGTGAATCTGGTCGAGGGCAAGGTGTTTGTTTCGGATACCTATACGGTTCCGGCAGATGTGGATTCCTCTACCGGGGATATTACGTGCGAAGGAAATGTTGAGGTAAAAGGAAATGTAAGGACCGGATTTAAAATTACCGCAAAGGGGGATGTTATCGTTGAAGGTGTGGTGGAAGGCGCTGAAATCTATGCAGGAGGACAGATTATTCTGACACGCGGAATTCAGGGAATGTCCCGCGGAAAACTGGTTGCGGAAGGTAACATTATTGCGAAATTTATCGAGAGTGCAGAGGTTACTTCAAAGTTTGGTTATGTACAGGCCGAGGCAATCATGCACAGCAACGTATCTGCACGGACCGATGTTTTGGTTGATGGAAAAAAAGGATTTATAACCGGTGGAAATACACGCTGCGGACAGCTGATTTCCGCAAAAACGATAGGGTCTAATATGGGAACGACTACATTCCTTGAGGTTGGTATTGACCCTGCAGTTATTGAGGAATACAGAAGACTGGAAAAATCCATGCCGGAGCTTTCGGCTGAAAAGGATAATACCATGAAGATGCTTGCAGGATACGCAAAGAAAATCAAGCAGGGAGAGCAGCTTGCGATGGATAAGCTTCTTTGGATCAAGCAGGCAAAGAAACGGATAGAAGAGATAGATGCAGAGCTTTTGCACGCCGATGAACGTATGCTTGAGCTGGAGGAGCTTATGGAGATGAAAGGCAACGGATGCGTTAAGGTTTCCCAGACTGCATATGCCGGCTGTAAGATTACGATTGCAGGTGCAATCTATCACATCAAATCCGAACTTTCCCATTTAAGATTTATCAAAGAGAACGGAGACGTAAAAATTGCATCCTTCTGACAAAATCAGTGGATGGAAGGGAGGAACGTATGCCAATTACCAGACTTGATATGATCAGTATGGCTCCTAAAACACAGGAAGCAGGTACCTATCGTCATAATGAGCTACAGCACAATGCGAACACACAGACGAATATTGCGCAGACAGTGCAACAACAGGCCAGACAGAATGAAACGCAGACGGTACGTATGACCCGTACGGAGAATGAAGAGCAGAAGTTTGATGCAAAAAATGGCGGAAACGGAAGCTATGGTGGTTCCTCCGGAAAGAAAAAAGAAGAAAAAAACAAGGAAGAGGAACAACGAAAAATCATGCGTGGCAGTACCTTTGACATTACTGTCTGAATGAGGAAGAGGAATGTATGGAACCGATTACGATTATTATGCTGATTTTTGCTGCGGGTCTGATGCTTCTGAGCTGTTTTCTTCCGGAGAAAAAGAACGATGCTTCCTCGGAGGCAAAAGAAGAGCTGATTGCAAAGCTGGCAAAACGCGAGCTTACCGCAGAAGAGATTACGCGGATAGAAGAACAGGTTGACCGGATAATCTCCGGCAAAACAGAAGAGGTAATCTTAAAAACAGATGATTATCTCAGTAAAGTAGCCAATGAAAAGATTATGGCAGTAGATGATTTTTCGAAGCAGATAATGGAACGTCTTGAAAAAGATAATTCAGATGCCACGTTTCTTTATAAAATGGTTTCAGATGCAAAGGACGAATTAAAGTCTGAAATTGAACAGGCACGAAAAGAAAGGCATTCTCTGGAACAACTGCTGGAAAAAGAAGCATCCGGAGCGTCTGTCTTATTGGATGAAAAAAAGGATACCGGGAGGTCGGCGGCAAAGAGTTCTGTCCGGAATACAGATAAAACGGAGGGTGTGAAAAAGCAGGATTCCAAACGAAGACTGACGGTTCCGAACAATGAAAATGAAAAACGTCTGCAGACCAGGGTTGTTTCTCAAAAAGATGCAGGAGCAGAACAAAAGAGAAAACCGGAGTCCGAAATAACAGGACAGTCAGAGCCTGATACTTCAAAAACGGAACGGGAGCTTCCGAAGGACAGGATTTTGGAGCTTCATAAGAAGGGATATTCCGTCCGGGAAATTTCAAAGGAACTGTCCATGGGACAGGGTGAGGTAAAGCTGTTGATTGAATTATACGGAGCATGATAAATGCGGAACTCAAACAGAATATGAAATGCGGGGCTTAGTATGAAACGTAAATATTATATGCGCGGACTGGCAGTCGGAATTGCAGTTACAACGATTTTATTTGCGCTGTTTCCTTCCGGAGGCAATAATAAAATGACGGATGAGCAGGCAATTGCGAGAGCAAAAGAGCTTGGCTATTGTCTTTCGGAAAATACGGTAACAAAGGAAGCGTTGCCGAAGCCGACCGAAGTGGTTTCGGATGAAACAGCCTCTGATGAAAAAGGAAAAACGCAGAACACTCCGGCAGCCACAACGGAGCCACAGCCGACGAAGCTTCCGGAGGCGACGAGTCTGCCACAGCCAACGAATTTGCCGACAAAACCGGATTTACCGAAACCGCCGGAGGAACCGGAAAAGCCGGAACAAACGGAAGAGCTGTTATCTATTACAGTGGAAAAAGGAATGGGGTCCCAAAATGTTTCACAGCTTCTTAAGAAGGAAGGTATCATCGAAAATGCAGATGCCTTTGACCGTTATCTGAAGGAAAACGGCCTTGCGGACAGGCTTCGGATTGGAACCTTTCGAATTCCTAAGGGAACCGATTTTGAAACAATCGGAAATTTACTGACAAAATAAGGGTGGTTTATACGTTTAACCGGCACAAGCAATTGTCTGACCTTCCATCTGCCCGACAGTCAAAAAAGCTGTCAAGGAAAAATAAAAAAGTACTTGCTATTTTATCATTTATATGTTAAAATAGCAGACGGTGCATTCGGCCAAGGCCGAAATAAGCATGTGTGTGGATTCGCGGTGCGGTGCCGGAAGGTTCGCCGGGTTAGAGACACACAGAAGTATAAAACCATATGGAGGTAGAAACATGAGCGTTATTTCTATGAAGCAGTTACTTGAAGCAGGTGTTCATTTTGGACATCAGACCAGAAGATGGAACCCGAAGATGGCAGAGTACATCTATACCGAGAGAAACGGTATCTACATCATCGACTTACAGAAGTCTGTAGGTAAGGTTGATGAGGCATACTTTGCAATCAAGGATATCGTTGCAAACGGCGGTAAGATTCTTTTCGTTGGTACCAAGAAGCAGGCTCAGGATTCTGTTAAGACTGAGGCAGAGCGTTGTGGTATGTTCTATGTAAATGAGAGATGGCTCGGTGGTATGCTCACCAACTTCAAGACGATTCAGTCCAGAATTGCAAGATTAAAGGCAATCGAGAAGATGAGCGAGGATGGAACCTTTGATGTTCTCCCGAAGAAGGAAGTTATCAACTTAAAGAAGGAATGGGAGAAGCTGGAGAAGAATCTTGGCGGAATCAAGGATATGAAGGAAATCCCGGATGCAATCTTCATCGTTGACCCGAAGAAGGAAAGAATCTGTGTGCAGGAAGCACATTCCCTTGGTATTCCGTTAATCGGTATTGCTGATACCAACTGTGATCCGGAAGAGCTTGATTATGTAATTCCGGGTAACGATGATGCAATCCGTGCTGTTAAGCTGATTGTTGCAAAGATGGCTGATGCAGTTATCGAGGCAAATCAGGGTGAGCAGTTCGTAGATGCTCCGGCTGCTGAGGCTGAAGAAGAGGCTTAATATCATATTGAAGTCAGGTGCGTTCTCTGAAAAGGGAACGCACTGTTAAATAAAAAACAAACAACAATCAGGAGGCAAATAAAATGGCAGAGATTACCGCATCTATGGTAAAAGAGTTGAGAGAGATGACCATGGCCGGCATGATGGACTGTAAGAAGGCTCTTGCAGAGACCAATGGCGATATGGATAAGGCTGTTGAGTATTTAAGAGAAAAGGGTCTTGCAAAGGCTGCTAAGAAGGCTGGAAGAATTGCAGCTGAGGGCGTTTGCGATACTACGATTAATGGTAAGGTAGCAGCTATCGTTGAGGTTAACTCCGAGACGGACTTCGTTGCAAAGAATGAAAAGTTCCGTGACTATGTTAAGGCTGTTGTTGAGCAGGTTGTTACAAGTGAGGCTGCTGACATCGATGCCTTCCTTGCTGAGAAGTGGGCAAAGGA
>CALZBV010000103.1 GCA_945622055.1 uncultured Clostridia bacterium | reverse complement strand
CCGCAGAAGAAAGATTGGATTTATTTTCCAGAATTATCAGCTGATACCGATTATGACGGCATATGAGAATCTGGTGATGCCGACTCTTTTGGATAAACGTAAAATAGAGAAGGAGTATGTGGACGAACTTGCGGAAGCACTTGGGATTACAGAACGTCTGCAGCATTTCCCGTCCCAGCTTTCCGGGGGACAACAGCAGAGAGTGGCAATCGGAAGAGCCTTAGTCAATCATCCGGAGCTGATTCTTGCGGACGAACCGACCGGAAACCTTGATAAAGAGGCAGCAGAGGAGGTAATTCAGCTTTTAGTAAGTACCATTAAGAGATTTGACGGAACGCTTGTAATGATAACACATGCACCGGAAATAGCAAAGCGGGCAGACCGTGTGTTTCGGATAGATGACGGGATATTGATAGAGGAATAGAAGAATCAGTTAAAAAATCTACTTGACATACAGAAAACACTATGCTATGATAGTGATATCAAAAGGATATCATATGAATATCTGTGAAACGGAGGAAAAAGAGATGGAACATAGCATTCGTGTTGTAGAGGAAAAGAAAGCAAAGACAAAGTCCGGCGGGTTGTATCTTTTACTTGACCTGCTTGGATGGGTTGCAGACGTGGCAGCATTCGTATTCGGAATCATTTTAATGGTAGAGAGTACGGAAAAGGGAACAGTTCCGATTGGAATCGGGGTGACATTACTGGTGGTAAGTATTCTCGGTCTTGTCGGAATGATTATTGCAACCTGCGGATTTCATATTATACAGCCGAATCAGGCAATGGTATTTACTTTATTTGGTAAGTATTACGGTACGGTAAAGGAGCCGGGCTTTTATTATATGAATCCGTTCTGCGGCGCAGTAGGTCCGGCTAAGACGGAGACAGTTCCAGGAACGCAGAGTGCTTCCGTAAACGTAACAAACGGAGCTCAGTCGGCGAATGTAACGGTCGGAACCCCGACAAAGAAGATTTCGCTTCGCACCAGAACCTTAAACAATGCACGTCAGAAGGTAAATGACATTCTGGGTAATCCGATTATTATCGGTGCAAACGTCATCTGGAAGGTGACAGACCCGACGGCAGCAGTGTTTAATGTGGAGAATTTTGAGCAGTTCCTGTCGACTCAGTGTGATTCTGTAATCCGTAATATTGCGCGCCTCTATCCGTATGATACGATGGAGGAGAGTACGGAGGAAAAGACGCTCCGCGGCAGCAGCAATGAGATTGCCGAGCAGATGGAGTCTGAGCTTCAGGCACGTGTGATGGAGGCAGGACTTGAGATTATTGATGTGCGTATTACCCACCTTGCATATTCTGAGGAGATTGCAGCGGCTATGCTTCAGAGACAGCAGGCGGTAGCTATTATTGCGGCCAGACAGAAGATTGTAGAGGGCGCAGTCAGCATGGTAAAGATGGCAATCGACCAGCTCGGAGAGGAAGAAATTGTTGTGTTGGATGAGGAGAGAAAAGCAGCCATGGTAAGCAATCTTCTCGTAGTTCTTTGTGGCAACAAGGATGCCCAGCCGATTGTAAACAGCGGCTCTATTTATTAAATGAGTGAAAAAGTGCTGACAACGGAGGAAAGGGAAGTAGCGCTACAGCAGCGTTTAGAGCACCTTGCCGCCATGGAAGCAGAGGTGCGGAAAAAGGAAAGAGAGTTAAAGGAAAAGGAGAAAGCAAAGAAACAGGTTCCGTTAAGACTGTCGGCATCTCTTTGGGAGGAGCTTGCCGCCTGGGCGGAGGAGGACTTTCGCTCCATTAACGGGCAGATTGAATATCTGCTTGCAGAATGCGTAAAGCAAAGAAAAAAGAATAAAAGGTAAGGAATGACAGGCATCATAACCGGCAAAAGGGCCGGCTGTGGTGCCTGTTTTGCGACAACGCTTGCTTGCAAAAAGAGGGGATAAATGATATAATAAAATGTAAAATTTTGGGGAAAAGAAAGAGGGACGGATAAGATATGAGGGAAATAGCAGTAGGTATCTGTGATGACCAGCCAAATATTTTATGTGAATTGAAAGAGATGATTACCGAGATATGCATGGAGAAAGGCTTTCATCCTGTGTTGTATACATTTGTTGATGGAAATTTGATGCTGGAGCAGAGCGAAACGATACAAATTGCATTTTTGGATATAGAGATGCCGCAAATTGACGGAATAGAGTTGGGGAAGAGAATTAAGGAGCGTAATCCAAGGTGCAGGGTGATTATGGCAACCGGGATGGTGGAACGTTTTAAGGAAGCGTTTCAGATTCAGGCACTGCGCTTTGTCACAAAGCCTTTTATGAAGAATGAGGTAGAAGAAGCCTTGGAAGCTGCGATAGAAGGTATCTTTTTTACGAAGAAAATCGAGGTGTATGCAGAGCGCAATCGATTCGAGATTCCGGAAGAAGAGATTATTTACATAAAAGCATATAATGGTTATTCGGAATTTTGTGTCGGAGAGAAATGTTTTCGAAGAGATTGTTCGTTAAGAGAACTGGAAGAGATACTGAATGAACGAATATTTGCAAGAATAAACCGGGATGTGATTGCAAATCTGAGCTTTGTTAAGCATTATAACGAAGACCGGGTAGTAGTCGGAGCGAAGGAGTTTCGTATTTCAAGAAGACGAAAAAAGGAGTTTGAACGGAGATACATAGAATTTGATTTAAAGTATCGAAGGCTGGTGTGAGGAAAAGAAATGGGCGGAATGTTAATCTATGTATTTGAGATAATAAAATACGATTTGTCGTACCGGCTGTTTTATGATAAGAAGCTAAAAAGAACATGGCTTCCGGTAGTTCTCGGTATTGTTTATTTTGTATTGTTCGGAATGATTTTTCCGGAGTTTGACAGTTCAGGAAAAAATGCGTTAGCATACGGGGGCGCCTGGGTTGCTGTGTTTTTTTTGTTAAAGGAAAGGCAGGAGAACAGGGGGGCCGTCTTTTTTGTAATGCTTTTGACTGCATTGGGGTTAGAGCAGATTGTCAGTATACCGTTGCGAATTGTAGGTCTGTTTGTGGGACTCGAAACTTGGCTGGGCGACTATGACAGTTTGTTGCTGAGTTTTTTTGCTTTGATTGTTATGTTTACAGCATGCGTATGGAAAACAAAGAAAAAGCATATATTGAAATGGAGTCTGAGTAATCGGACCATCAATTTTTTGATTGCGTTTATGGTAATTGGTATGCTTGTTACGGTAACCTGTGTGGATTATGCGGAGGAGTATGTTTCTAATTTTCGATTTTCGGTGCTTACCATTATTTTATGTGCAATATCGTATGTATCGGTAGGGATTCTCGGAGTATTTATTATACATATACGAAACGTGAATGAAAAAATGGATGGAATGCTGCAAAACGAAATCGTGTTAAAGGACATGCAGAAATCCTATTATGAGGCATTGTTGAAAAAAGAAGAGGAAACCAGAAGCTACCGTCATGATATGGTGGGACATTTGTTGTGTCTGGAGAACTTTGCGAAAGAAGGTAAGACCGAAGCTCTTGAAAAGTATCTGAGTAAAATGCAACAACAGATACGACAGATTCAAGGGAACGGGTATGTGACCGGAAATCAGGTAATAGATGTTATTACAAATCATTTTCTTTCGGGGGTGGATAAAGAAACAGAAGTGCAGGTATCCGGCTTTGTAGGTGAGACATTGGAGATAGATAATGTTTCCTTGTGCTCAATCTATACGAATCTGCTGAAAAATGCGATAGAGGAGCTTACGAGAATCAATGCCGGAACGAAATTATTGAAGGTCGAATTTATGCAGGGAACGCAGTTTCTTAGCATAGAAATTCGAAATAGTTTGTCTGGGGACAGTGCCAAAAAAAGCAATCTGTTGGAAACGGAAAAGGAAGATAAAAGGAATCACGGAATCGGTTTGAAAAATGTAAAAAGAACAGTAAAAGAATATGGAGGAGAATTTGAAACGCGGATTGAAAAGGATGTATTTATTGCACGAGTCATTTTGAAATGGAAAAAATGACCGCTTAACAAGTTAAGTAACCGTTTAAGGAGTTATTGTTGAAAAGTACACTTCGCCTTGATAAAATATTAATGAGTTGGGGAGGTGAAGAGGTATGGGTTCAATTGAAGACTGGATAGAATGGCTGCTTGGAGGAAAAGGGAAATGATATATTTCAGCTCACAAAACCATTGCAAGTAAAACAAAAAAAGGCTATACTGTTAAGTAAGAAACAGTATGGCCTTTTTTGGAGGGAAAACTTATGAAATTATGTCCTGTCTGCGACCGAAAGCTTCAAACCGGAACGTGGTGTAAAAACTGTAAGCGTTTCGTAAAACCGTATGCAATCAGTGATGGTGTTCACATTAACGAGTCCCACAGTGCAACAAATGATGCTGGCTGTGATTACCATGGCACAAAACAGCAGTATTCCCCAGTGTTTACTGCCCAGAATACCACGCACCAAAATACGAATACTTCCACGACGGCCCAAACAAAGGCTGACGCAGAAAAACAGGCGAAGCTGATAAAGCTTGTCGTGAAGCTCGTTATTTTTTTCTGGGTATTTTCGATTATTGTTTCCATAGGAACAACAATTGCCGGTGGATTGATAAAATTTGATTGGGCTGAATTATTTTCCGAAGACCATGAGATTTTGCAGGAAACACCTCATAGTGGAATTTCAATAGAGGATGTGGATCCGGAAGAATTAATGACCAGCAAAATGGAATGGCTTACGTTTTGTGAGGATTTGGATTTGATTGACCTTGTGGGCGTTACTCCGTCCAAATACATAGAGGAGGAAGAAGGTCTGGTTTTCTTCTTTTCTGCACAGTCGTTGGTGGACCGGGCAAAGGCGGGCTGCGACATGGAGCATTTCTCAATGACAGCTGCCGAGGTAGACACATTTTTGCCGGATCTGGACCGGGAGTTTGAGGTGATTGATACTGTACAGGATGAGAATGAGAATTACCTGTGTGTGGGAGAGGATTTTGCCTTCCGCAGCTTTGCGACAGAGGTTACCTATGCGGTAAATTCCACTTATGTATTTGTGGAGTATGATACTGTTTCCGAGCAGCTGCATCAGGTTGATATTATGGCGGAAGACTGCAGGGAACTGGGCAGTGTGGCATATCCGTTTTGTCAGCAGCTTCTTTTTAACTTTGAACTCTCAAAGGAGCGTTTCCTTACCACCTTACTGGATGCAGACCGTGAGCTGGTGAATGCATTGGAAGAAGGAGCCGATAACAGCACCACCCTTTACAAGGACAATGAAGCTTCTGTCATTCTTTATGTCTGGAAGCAGGACGACAGCATCGGAAGATGTGTAAGTATTGCGCCGAACTGGGATTATGAGTAATCATAGGCAGAAGCCGTCGAGAAATTTGTTGGTAAATTCTTTGGTAAAATGGCTGAAATAATTGCAATTCTATGTTATGATGAAAGCATCATAATGTTAGGTGGTGTTTTTTTATGTTGAGATTTGCAGTTGTTGACGATGAAATAAATGTGGCAGGTCAGACGCAGCGATGTCTGATGGAGGCGTGCAGGGAGCTGCAGCTGGAGGCAGAGGTTAAGGTGTTTGGCTCGGGAGAAGAAATAATTTGCGACTTGAATCATATGGAAGAGTATCAGATTATTTTTCTGGATATTGAGATGGAGCACCGTAATGGCATTGATGTGAGCCGCTACCTTCGGGAAAATATGCAGAACGAGACTACGCAGCTGGTGTATGTTTCCGGAAAGAACGGATATGACCGGCAGTTGTTTGAATTTCGACCGTTCAGCTTTATTGAAAAGCCGGCAACACTCGAGAAACTGCGCCGGATTCTGTTGAAGTATGTGCGTATCTATGGGGAAAAACAGGATATGTTTGAGTACAAGGCGGGACACGGAACTTATTTTGTAAATCTGGGTGAGGTTTTGTATTTTGAAAGCGTAGGACGGAAGGTAAAAATAAAGACGCTGGCAGGAGAACTTTATTTTTATGAGACGCTTCAGACTGTGTGGGAAAAGGTAAAGGAGAAAGGTTTTTTTTCCACCCATAAATCGTTTCTGGTGAATTACCGGTTTATAAAGTCCTTTCACCCGGATTGTCTGTATTTGATTGACGATGAAAGAATCCCGGTTGCAAAGGGAAAACGGCAGGAGGCTGCAAGGCTGATACTGCGGATTGAGAACGGGAGAGGGAACAATGACGTTTGATACATATACAATAGTTTACTTAATCACTAATTTTTTTAGTATCGCTGTAAATCATCGTTTCATGATGGCGTTTTTTGAACAAAGGCGTTCGAAAACGTGGGTATGTGCTCTCTCTTATTTTGCTTATTTTGCGGTAACAAGTTATTTGTACTTATTTGTGGACATTCCGATTGTGACGCTGCTTGCAAATTATGGTCTTTTCTTTTTGATTTCTCTTAATTATGTAGCAGATACGAGGAAGAGGATATTAAGTTCCCTTTATATACTTGCTTTTTGTGTTATAGCGGAAACAATCATTGCAGCATGTTCCGGATATTTTAAGTTTTCAATTTTTCATACCGGTGCTTATAGTAATATTTTAGGTGCGATAGCAGTGCCTCTGTTAACTTATATGGTAGCACTGTTACTCTATAATTTTAAGTCTGTACGACGAAATCCAGGAATGAGAGGCTCCATTTGGATGAATTCTGTTTTGATACCAATCATTACATTTGTTTTACATGCATTTGTTGTGCATGCAGAGGATGTTTCCAAGACAGAAGTAATTCTATCAACAGTATTGATACTGCTTATCAATGTTATAACATTTTATCTCTATGATTCACTGGCCGCCAGCTATATGAAGCTTGCAGAGACTAAGGTATTGGAAAAGGAAAAGGAGCTTTATTATAACCAGTGTAATCTGATGCAGAATACAACGAATGAATTAAGAACATTTCGTCATGATATAAAGAATCAATTGATTTGTGTATCAGAGTTTATGGCTTCAGGAAACTATGAAGCAGCAAAACAACTGGTAGGAGAACTATCCGGAAGAATGGAAGCAAAACTTTTATTTAGTACAACCGGTAACGTACCGGTTGACAGTATCATCAATTATAAGCTTCAGAATGCAGTGGATGAGAAGATACAGGTGGAGACGGAAATTGCGGTTCCACCGGAGCTTGGAATGGATATTTCGGATTGTATTACAGTTTTGGGAAATCTTCTGGACAACGCATTATATGCGCTACGACGGGTGGGTGAAGCCGAACGTTTTTTGAGATTTAAGGTCGTATTTGATAAAGGACGTCTGCTGATTCGGTGCGTGAACCCGTATGTAACCGAGGTGCAATATGAGAATGGAAAAATAATTAGTGCAAAAGAAGACCGAGAAGAACATGGATTCGGATTGAAAAACATAGAGGCTGTGGCAGAAAAATACCATGGATGTATGGAAATCAATCACGAAAATCACTGTTTTGATGTGAGTGTACTGCTGTTTTTGACTTTTGATGACAATAAGTAGGCATTTTATGACAACTTCCCGCACAAAGCGTTTTTTTATGGTATACTACAGTCACCCAAAAGATAAGAGGAAGGGAAAGAATATGCTATCAATCGGAGTATGTGATGATGAAGTCCAAACCTGTATGGAACTGGAACAAATGTTATATACCTATGGAAAAAACAGAAAGCTTGATCTTCATGTGAATGTTTGGAATAAAGGAGAGGATCTGTGCAGTTTTCTTGAAAAAGGAGATACTTTGCAAATTCTATTTCTGGACATTGAGCTGATTACCATGAATGGAGTACAGATTGGAGATTTTATAAGAAATAAGCTTGATAATTACGAGATGTCAATTATTTATATTTCATCAAAAACAGAATATGTAATGCAATTATTTAAGATGACTCCCCTTGATTTTTTAGTCAAACCACTGAATTTTGGTATGATAGAAGAAGTTATGGACCGTGGACTTCACAAGGAAAGCCAAAAGAACAGGGTATTTGAGGTTAAGAGAAAGAGCAATCGAATCAGGGTACCTTTAAAAGATGTGAAGTATTTTTATAGTGAAAACAAGAAAGTAACCATTGTTACCGGAACAGAAAAAATAGATTTTAATGGAAAGTTGAAAGAGGTACAGAAGCATGTTTCCGAGAATTTTCTTATGATACATCAATCGTTCCTCATTAATAAAGAATATGTGGGAAGGTACTCCTACGAGGAAGTTGTCATGCAGGATGGCGAAATTCTTCCGGTAAGCCAGACATATCGTAAGAATGTCAGAAAACAGCTGTTAGGAAGTCAGTAGAGGAATATAAAATGGAGATTTTTGACATAGTG
>CALZBV010000102.1 GCA_945622055.1 uncultured Clostridia bacterium | reverse complement strand
ATATCAGTTCATTATAAAAATCTCTGATTTTTGTCTTGACAACTGAACCATTATATTGTACATCAGGAGCCGTTACCTAAGGGCGCTAAGAAACTTCGAAAATTTTAATGTTTGAGGTTTTATCAGAACGAGTAACCGGTTGGTTGCTTGCGAATGAAGCAATTCCAAGGGAGGACAAAGAAATTTACCGATACGGAATTCAACAGGGTATGATTGCTTTGGTTAACCTTGGAACGACAATGATTATCGGCATGGTGTTCGGAAGGCTTTTAGAAAGTATTTTATTTATGGCGGCATATATGCCGCTTCGTAGCTTTGCGGGAGGATATCATGCCAAAACAGCGGTACGCTGTTACTTTTTCTCAATTGCGATGATGAGCGCAGTGCTTTGGGTAATGAGGTGTGTGACGTATGTCACTCTCGTTTGCGGTTTTCTGACCGTAGTCTCCGGCAGTATCATTTGGTTTCTTGTGCCTGTGGAAGACAGGAATAAGCCTTTGGATGATGTGGAGAAGGTTGTCTATAGGAAACGGGCAAGAGGAATCGTTTTGGCGGAGAGCATACTTTCACTTTTTGCGATTATATGTAACGGGAAGCGCCTGGGAATGTGCATGACTTTAGTTTTGTGCGTTATGGTGCTGATGTTATTGCTTGGAAAGTGGAGGAATGCGTACTTGAGAAAAGAAGGTATTTTTTGATTTGTAGTGTCATGAAGGTGACAAAGGATTAATTTGTAATTAACACAGATACGAAAGGAGATATTGCGTATGAAGAAGAAAATGAAAGTTTTAGTTGGACTTTGTCTGGTAGCGGCATTGGCGCTCGGCGGTGTGGGTAGGTATGCACGTGCAAATTCTGAGTCTATAACTATAGTTGATATTGAAAATGGGAATGTGATGAAAACTAAGGGGAGAGGATGTTCTACTATCGGGAAGTCCAGCGGTAATGCATATACGGAGCCGGTAGCGAATGATGTTTCTTATTGCACAGTAAGTGCAACCTTTACATGGTATGATAGTAATAATAATGTATTATATTCTAACGGAAACGGAGCCGGAGGTATGCATGGTGCGGGGGTATCTATGAGCTATACTGGTGATGTGAGTAGAGTGTATTCTGCGAGGGTTACTGCTACTCATACTGTGAGCCTGACAACCGGCGGAGTGGGTTCGTGTGTTACTAGCGAGAGTTGGTAGAAGTAAAGCAGAAAGATTTTTGTAATAATAATTTAGAAATTAAGTAGCGAGGAAAGGAAGTTCAAGATGGGGAAAACGAAAAAAAGCAGTGTATTCATATGGATAATGTTGGTATCGTTTGTATTTTCGGCATGCAGTAAGCTTACAGTACCTTCGGAAGAAACCGACTGGCGGGAGCAATACGGAACTACGATAAACAGTACCGTTACGGAAACTCCGGCGAAGCCTACGGCAACCGTTGAGCCGACGAATAAACCGGGTGAAATCGATTTTTCTTCCTTTGAACTTCCTTATCCGACACCCTTGCCGGTTCGGGAGTTTGTGCCGGAGGATGATCAGGTAGAGCTGGTGTTATGGATGTTTGAATCTCAAGAGGAGTTTCTGGACGACCATATAGTTGCAGAGCTCAATCACATATTACAGGAACGAGGATATGACTTTTATTTAACGAAACGAATGGAACCGGCGGAAAATAAAGTAGGGCAAATAAGCCGGTGGCAGGAAACATTGGATTCTGGGGAGTCGGTAGACTTGATTTTTTTAGGGAGTGAGGATGGTGGTATGGCTTATAGAGAGTATGGGAATACCGCCATTGTTCGTGCAATTACAGGAGGTTATCTGCTGCCGTTTTCTGAGTATCCGGAGACGGAGGCAAAGGAACGCTTACTTTCTGCCTATCCGGAGGCTTACTGGAGACTTTGTAGCTTTCAAGGTGAAAATTACGGTGTATCCAATGCTGTATCTAATTGTGTAAAGAGGAAGAGCTATCTGATGTTGAATCTGGACGCGGCGGAGGCGGCTGGGATAGAAATACCGGAGGAACTGGATATTTTGAATCTGGATGTACTACTTCGGCAGGCGGAGGAAGCCGGGATTCCTGGAATGGATGTTATGGATGAACTGACCTATTGCAGCTTGGAGCCTCTTTCCAGCGGCTTGTATATAAAATATTTACAGAACGGGGAATATAAGGTTGTAAATCCGGTGGAGGATGAAGAACTTCTGGCACTTTGGGATGCGCAGTATCGGTATAAAGAAAACGGTTGGGGGGGAATGGATTCATATTCGACAGGAGAGATTCCGCTGATTCTATTTGCAAGCGTAACAGATGAAAATTGGGACGGAGAACGATTCTTTACAAATAGTGAAAAAGGTGAGATTTCTGCCAGAATGAAAATATATGAGGAGAAAGAACGTTTTTTGGTAGAGGCAGAGTATAACGCGATGCTGGGAATTTTGTCAACCTCGCAACATAAGGAAGAGGCGTTGGAGTTATTGAGTCTGATGCACGGGGATGAAGAGATTGTACAGTTATTGCGCTACGGAATTGAAGGCGTGCATTACCGGATTGGAGAAGAAGGAGTGGAGGAAGTCACTACCTCTGAAATAGTGATGAATGAAGGCGGTATTTCATTTTATACGAAAACGAAAACATGGAGAATTCCGGGAGATAGGAAATTCGGAGATCTTTTTGGAAACACCTTGATGTATGTGGAGCTAGATGAGCAGTTCGGAAGAACTAACATGGAGGAAGAATGGTATGCTGATATGTCGGACATAGAGTTGATTCCTTATGTGGAGGAATTTAATGAAGAACAGAAAAAAGTGCAGGAGAAAATAAAGGAGATTACATTTATTGTGGGGAAGAGAGGAAATGGAATGAGTATATTAAATATCTCGTCCTATTTGATTACATTGAAACCGGATTATCAGGACCAAATCGAAAAGTTGCGAACCGCTTTTTCTGAGGCTGGTTATAACGAACTGGCAAAGGAGGTAAACAAAGCATATGGATTGGAGTAAAAGCAAGAGCAGAAAATACAAAAGTTTTCTGTTGGTGTTGATGATACTATTTTTGTTCTATGTGACGGCATGTAGTAAACCTATAGAAGCTCCGGAGCAATCTGACTGGCGGGAGCAATACGGAAACACTCAAAATAGTACGGTAACACCGGATGTAGGAGAGCTGTCTGCGACGGTAGCACCGAAAAAGGAGAATCCGTCCGAGACTACATCCGAAAGAGTTTATCCGACACAAGCTCCGGTACCGGAGTTTGTTCCAAAGGATGATCAGAAGGAGCTGGTACTATTTTTACAAGGCAGTTCGGGAACGCTGTATGATGAACATGTGGAGACAGCGTTAAATCTATTATTGCAGGAAAGAGGATATTCCTTTTATGTTACAATACGGACAGAAGAAAATTACGGGTTCCCTTTAAGTAAGTGGCTGGAAATGCTGGATGCCGGTGAAAAGATAGATTTGATTTATTTTGAAGGGGAGGATGTAGCAAAAAACTATGAGGTATATGGCAACAAAAGTACTATGAGGGCAATTTTGGAAGGGTATTTGCTTCCGTTTTCTCAATACCCGGAAACGGATGCAAAGAAGAGTCTTTTGTCTGCTTATCCGGACAGTTATTGGGAATTGAGCAGTTTTCAGGGAGAAAATTACGGGGTTTTTGGCTCGATATCTGATTTGGTAAAGAATAAAACATATGTTATGCTGAATTTGGATGCGGCGGAACAGGCAGGAATCAAGGTGCCGGAACAACTTGAACTTACAGAATTGGATGGATTATTACAACAGGCAGAAGATGCAGGTATTCCGGGAGTTGTCGGATTGGATGAAATGACTTACAGCGGAATATATTTGCTTCCGGGAGGAATGTATCTAAAGTATGAACAGAACGGTGCATATAGCATTATCAATCCAATGGAAGATACAGAACTCGAAGAACTGTGGGATGCAAAACACCGATATTATGAAAATGGTTGGAATTTTTTTGATTCGACACTGGAAGAGCAGTTTCCGTTAATCATTTGTGAGAGCGGGAATAATGATAACTGGAATGGCGATGTGTTTACAATGGAAAATCAGGATGGAAAGGCATCTGCCAGAGTAAAGGTATACGAAGAGCTTCCAAGGTTTTTGATGGAGGGAGATTGCTATGCGTTGCTAGGGATTACTGCAATCTCGGAGTGTAAGGAAGAAGCGGTGGAGCTTTTAAACTTGATGCATACGGATGAAGAAGTAGTCAAGCTGTTTCGATACGGAATAGAGGATGTACATTATCGCATTGATGAAGAAGGGGAACTGGAGATTATCGGAGACTGGTCGTTAGTAAAGACATCGTTGGCAAACCGGATCATGTATTTGGAGTTTGAAGAAGAACTTGGAATGACAAACCGGGAGAATGACTATTATGAAGGAATTTCCGAGATTGTAAAAATTCCGTATTTGGAAGATTTTACCGAAGAACAGAAGGAGCAACTGAAAAAAATCAGGGCGATTACATATGTAGAGTTTAAGAACGGTAATGCTGTGACCGGAATGATGAACAAATCAGGTTACATTATTCAGTCAAGGGATAAGGATTATAAAGACCAAATCGATAAGATGCGAGCTGCGTTTGCGGAAGCGGGCTATAACGAACTGGCAAAGGAGGTAAACGAAGCACATGGTATGGAGTAAAAGAAAGAGCAGAAGTATAAAAGTATTCTTAGCTGTCTTAATGTGTTTGTCTGTGTGTGTGGCTGCCGGATGTAAGAGAGAGGAGTCGGACAACCGGACGGAGGAGACGTTCTGCGGCGGGATTTCCGTGTTTGATTGTTTGGAAGGACGAGCTCTTTGCGATAAGGGAATGGTAAAAGTAGAAGAAGGGCTGATTATGTTTTACGAATACGAGACCGGTACAAGCTATCCGCTTTGCAGTGATGCGTATTGTGAGCACATCCCGTATGATAGTGTATCGAATCCGGACCCGGTGTGTGAGGCAACGTTGGCAGAACTTAGAATGGCCTGTATTTATGGGGATTATGTGTACACAATACAGCAGACCGGGATTCAGGAAATAACGGTACAGGCGAGAAATTTGAAGGAAAGCGGCTATCGTTTGGTGGCAACGCTTCCGTATTGTCAGACATTCTCTGCTCAGGGGTATAATGCGATTATCGGAGATAAGGCATATTTGCTTTTGGCGGAAATCGATAACCTGCAGGAGGACGCGTTTGGTTCTTCTTATACCTCTAATGACCTGTATACCTATCTGGTGGAGCTGGATTTGAAAACAGGAGAATATAAAACGTTGTTCCATATTGAGGATGAAAAGAAGTATAAAATTTTACAGACCGTTTACACGGAAGAAGGTATTTATTGCCAATGGTATTATGAAGATGTAGAGATGAGTGCGGATTTTACGGAGTATACCCTACATGACTATTGGGATAGGTTTTATTATGTACCCTATGACGGAAGCGGAGCAAAAGAACTATGTCCGGAATTGGTAGCACTCACCGCGCATCGGGATGGGGTGCAACCACAGGTAAGAGTGTTAAGTATTGGTCGAAACGGAGCATACTTTACAAATGAGGAAATGACAACGGTGGAGTGTTACCGTTATGACGGAGGACAGGAAACTGTGTTTGAATTGCCGGAGGGATATACAAAATTATACATTAACGGAATCAGCGGAGATAAGATGATAATGACACTAGCTACTCCGGAAGAGATTCGTAAAACGGCAGGGGTTGACCTGACTACCGGGGAGCTTTTGATTTGTGATAATCCGGATAATGGCAGCTATATTGCGGTAAGTGATGAAGGGTTCTGGAAAAATTGCAAAAGAGAGGATGGTTATTACCGGGAGCTTTGGTTGTATGAGGATTTTTTTTCTGAAGATGGGACCTCGCTTCTTAGTGTGAAAAATTAGGAAAACAGGAACATACGTAAGTGAAGGAAAGGCAGGTGTGCTATGAAAGCTATTTTTTCAGAAATCGGAAAGGTTTGCCGGAGCAAACTGTTTCTTTCCATGCTTGTCTGCCTGTTTGCTGTCAACCTGTATTGTCTCTTGGATACGGCAAACTCCGGCGCATATTCCCCGGCAGAGTACCGCAGGGCTTGGGACGAGATTATGGCACAGCCTGTGGGAGAACGGTTACCTTTCGGGGAGGAAAAACTGGCGGCTGTAAAGGAAGAGCTTAAGGAAGCGGGACTTTATGCCACCAGGGAATCGGAGTTGTATAAGGACGTGGTTGCGGAGCTTACTGCGGAAAACAGCCACGAGAAGTTTGTGGAAGAGCTGGGCAGGAAAAAGGATTTGATTACCGGTTCGGTTTTGTTCCGGGATGCGGAGGCTTTTTCTACAAAAAGTGCAGAAAAAGCCTATGGGGAATATGCGGAGGCGAAACCTCCGGTCATTGCGGAGGCTCCGTCCAAAGGTGTAGAGTTAATCAATCTTACGGTGACGGATTTATTGGCGGCCTGTGCCGGGATTTTTGCCTGCGTGGTATTGTTTGTGCGGGAGCGGGAGCAGGACATGGTCCGTCTGCAGTGGACCTTAAAGCAGGGAAGACTGCGGCATTTGTGGTATAAACTGGCGGCGTTGTTCTTTTGTTCGGCAGGTCTGGCGCTGTTGTTTTATGGAAGCAATTATCTGTTTGCTTCGGTAACCTACGGGCTGGGACCGCTTGCCCGGGACATCCGTATGGTGGAGGCCTACGCCCACTCCGTAAAGGAATATTCCGTGGGGGCATGGCTGGGACTGAATTTCGGGTTGAAAATTCTGGTCCTGTTTGTGATGCTGTTGCTGTGTTCGGTTTGCTGCACACTGTTAAAGGGCATGGTGAGCGTGGTGTTGAGCTTTGCGGGTTTGCTGCTTGTAGAGTTCTTGCTGTATTCCGGCATTGCGGCTACCTCGGTGTACTCGCCCCTCCGGTATGTGAACCTGATTGCCCTGTTCCAGAATCAGGAGTGGCTGTTGCAGTATAAGCACATCAATGTGTTGGGACAGCCGGTCAATTACGGTGTGTGTGCGGTGGTATTGCTTGCAGTATTGTTTGTATGTGCGGTTTTGGGCTGCTGCATCGGGTATTTACGCTACGGAAAACGGCTGGAGCACCGGTCCGGCGGGCGTCTTTTTCGGGAAAGAAAACGGCGGTCCGGAGGGACGAACCTGCTATGTCTGGAGCTGTGGAAGGCACTTATCATGCAGCGTCTGCTTCCTATGGTATTGGGACTGTTGCTGTTACAGATATTGATTTATGTGCGGGCAGGAAATCCGGGCATTTCCTTTGAAGAGTATTATTATAAGGCGTATATGAACCGCTTGGAGGGACCGGTGACAGAGCGGACCCCGGAGGTATTAAATGAAATCTATACGGATGCGCTGGAGGCAAAGAGCAGTCTTGCCTTAGATGCTTACGAACGGGTGGCGGAGCGCTATGAGTATTTAAAGGAACACGGCGGGAACTTTGTGTACGATACCGGGTTCGGTGTACTGTCGGGAGAGGTGCAGAAGGATAAGGATGCGCTGCTTGCGTTAAAGCTTCTGTTGGTGGTGCTTCTGTTTTCTGCCTCAGTGTTTTCTTATGACCCCCAGCGGCGGATGGCGGGACTGTTACACTCTACCGTAAAGGGAGAACGGCAGGTTCCGGCAAGAAAATATCTGATTTGTGCCGTTTTTAGTGTGCTTGTGGGTGTGGCTGTTTACCTTCCGGACTTTTTACAGGTGACAAAGCAGTACGAGGTACACGGGTATTCCTATCCGGCGGTAAGTCTTCCGTGGCTTATGCAGTACGGGGAAGGAGTCTCCATCGGTACCTATCTGGTGTTGCTTTATGCGGTGCGGCTGTTGCTGTGCCCGGTGACGGTAGTGTTTATTATGGCGGTGGCGGAACGGCTAAAAAGCTTTGTTTACACCTTCTTTGCCTGTGGGGCGGTGCTTGTATGTATTCCGCTTCTGACCATGTTAAATCCATCCTGGACGGTGCTTGCATATCCGCTGTACGGAATTTACGGCAACCCGTTGCTTTTGGGAGCATGGCTTGGAATTCCGGTGTATTTCGGACTGGTGACGGTTGGAGTTGTTCTTACTTTGAGAGGGAGGAGAAGGCTATGGAATTAAGAGGCGAGCATATCGTAAAATACTATAATGCGGGGAAGGGGTTAGGGAAAAAGACCACCGGAAAATGTGCCCTGAATGATGTCTCCTTCACGGTGACGGAAGGAATTTACGGACTGATGGGAGCCAACGGTGCCGGAAAATCCACGTTAATGAATATCCTTGTGGGAAATCTGATGCCGACCTCCGGAAAACTGTATCTGGACGGGGTGGAAACGGAGCAGCTGGG
>CALZBV010000101.1 GCA_945622055.1 uncultured Clostridia bacterium | reverse complement strand
AAGAGTATTGAAATATCATGGGGCTGATCCGTATGTTTTATTCGGACGGGTGTGGAAAAGACTTCTTTGGACGGAAGGCATGCTGGCCGTTTTGTTTGGAGTATCCTTTGTATGGCACGGTAAGGAGCCTTTGATAGCAATGGCTGCGGTTGTTCTGGTAGTGGTGCCGATACTGATATTTGCGCTGATAGAGATGTATTTTTTCTATCGCATGAACCATGAGATTTCAAGAATCGGAAAGGCTGTGGCTGCCGGTATGGTCTGTATTCCCCTTTTTGTGGGAACGATTTTTCTGGCAGTTAAGGGTATTATTCTTTTGATGGTATGCTATGCCGTGTTAAGCAATTGTATTTCATTCAATCAGAGTTTCCAAAATGAAGCTGCCTATTACGTATATCAGAATCCATATCTGTCGGTAATGCTTCTGTTACTCATTTTGCTCTTGCTGTTCAGATTCTATAACAGATGGCGGATTACCAAATATATCTCACTGGTGCTTCTGATTGGTTTTGTGGGAAGTATTGGTCTTTCTCTTTATACTGAGAAGCAGAATCATGTCTGCGTGACGGATACACAGATTTTTTGCAGGGAAAAGGGGATTACCACCGAATATCGTCTGGATGAGGTGGCAGCTATCTGTCTTCTGACAGAAAAAGAGGAACTACAATATACGCTCACTCTGACGGATGGAAAGGTCCTGAAGCTTATGGGAAAAGAGTGTACCACCACTGACGCATGGGGGGACATCTATAAAGACAATTATGACTACCTGCTAAAGCTGACAAAGCAGCTTTTGGAACAGGGAGCAGTGGGGACGGTTTCAAATGAGGACGGTGTCCGTAAATCCATGAAAAACCTGAGCTCAGAGTATATTTCGTCTGTGGAGGAGCTGATTCAGATTCTGAAGTAGAGACAAAAGAGCCTTTACGTCCGGGAATGTGTGTGAAAAGCAGCCGGGGACAATCGGACGGCTAAAGACGGGGGAACGGCACGAAACGCAAAAATTAATTTTAAACCATTGGTATAATGACAAATCTGTATGAATCCGCTATAATGAGATTTATAGACAGGAAAACAGTTTGTTGCACCCCGAAATCGAGAGGGAGTCCGGGTGTGTGTTTGAAAGGAGATTACGATATGCGTAAGATGACATCGGCGTATGCCAACAAAATGCTGAAAAGCCTGGAAGAAGATAAGGCCTTTTGGGTAAATAAGGAGGCAACCTCCAACACGTACGTGGCAGCGGTGGGAGAGGAACCGGTGATTCCGGAGTATGATTATTCCCAGGTGGCAGCGACCATTGCAGAGCTGGACGGAAAGATTGCAGTCATTAAGCATGCACTGAATTTGTCCAATGCGACGGCGCAGGTTCTGGTTGGTGAAACGGTGATGAGCGTTGACACGATTCTCATCAAGATGGCACAGCTCAATCGGAGAAAGTGCGTGCTTGATACCATGCGGAAGCAGCTTCCGCAGACAAGAGAGGAGCGTACCTACCTGGGGCGAAATGCTACTCCGGAATACCGCTACATCAACTATGATCTTGAACTGATTAAGAAGGAGTACGAGCGTGTTTCCGAGGCCATTATGGAAATGCAGATGGCACTTGATAAATACAATCAGACGGCAGAATTTGAGGTTGACCTGTAAGGTCAGTCCTCAGAAAAGTTTTCCGTACAGGGCGAACTTTACATATTTTTGGATGTTCAGGTTCATGAAAATGGTTTATTTGGTTATCGGTTATTCGTTATCTCATAGCGTTCATGGTTAAGAGAAAGAGGATAGCATGGTTAAAAAATGCTCTGTAAAAAACTTCCGCCTTGTGTGGATCGGTGCAGAAGTTCGGTTATATGCATCTGTGGCGGAAACCTTCGGGTCTTCCGCCACATTTTATTTTGGAGAAAAGGTAAAGCATCTGTCTGAAATCATGATGTATTACAACCTCGGTGATTTTAACCGAGAAAACGGAAGGAGAAAAAAACATGGCTGAATTCAAAACGATTACAATGGATGAGGCGAAAAAAATTTTCGCAGAAGCAGGAGACTATATTATTCTGGATGTAAGAAGAGCGGATGAGTTTGCCCAGGGGCATATTCCGGGAGCGGTAAATGTTGCGAATGAAGATATTGGAGCAGTGCGTCCGGCAGAGCTTCCGGAGATAACAAAGCAGATTTATGTGTATTGCAGAAGCGGACGCAGAAGTGCAGATGCATCTGCAAAGCTGGCTGCTTTGGGATACACCAACATTATCAATTGTGGTGGAATCCTGGACTGGACAGGCGAGCTGGAAAAGAAATAGAAATTTTGGATTGTAATGTGCTCCGGTATGGGCAAAATTATCAGAGCAGTCCCCTGCGTCGTGAAGGTGAAAAGCGAAAAATTCCGGTATATCTGTAACTTGTTGCGATTTTGTTCGCTGTGATTGTGCCAAAGGAAAAACCGGAAACAGTCAGCGGAGATAACGCAAAAGCTGAGTAAGCTCCTGAGGAGTGTCAACATCAGAGAGTTCATAGGTATCCCGGGCAGGTATGAGCCGTACCTGTTCGGGATATTTTTTTGCTAAAAAGCTGCCACCCTTTTTTTCCGGAAGGGAGAGCAGTTCGTCAAAATACCGCTTTGGGAAAATAATCGGGGATGCTCCGACGCCGTCTGCGGAAAGCCTGCAAATCTTATCCCTGTGGTAGAGAAAGGACAGGCAAAGCAGCTGCAGGCTTGTCTGTGAAAGCAGTGGCTGGTCGGAAGGCAAAAACAGAATTCCTTCCGGGTCTGCAGTATGTAAAAGCTTAGAAAGACCGAGACGTATCATGTCGTTTCGGTCCGGCAGGGCATGAAGCAGTACACTAACGCCGGTCTGTTCACAAAGGGCTGCGACTTCCGGATGTATTGTTACGGCAAGGGATGCGCCGAAGTCTGCAAAGCGACTGATTCGGACTGCATTTTCAAACAGGGTGCGGTCGCCAAAGGATGCCAGAAGTTTATTGGAACCGAACCGTTTTGACATGCCGGAGGCCATAAGGAGACAGGCGAGAGATTGAAACGGAGCATCCAGGTCGATTACCAGTGCGTCCTCTCTTGCCCGCAATTCGTCTAAAAACGGTGTTTCCTGTTTGCGCAGTACGGCAATAACCCTGGAATTGTTTAGGACCGTCCGCACCGCAGACTGAAACGGCTGACAGGAGCTTTCTAAATAACCCAGCTCGTCAATGATAATGAACAAACCGGAAGCGTTCAAAAGGTGCGCCTGAATTGCCGGGATACCACAGCTTTGAAAGCCCTCCTCCATCGGGGTCATTCGGTTGGAGGCTCCACAGGAGGGGGTGTCAGCAGGAAGCTTTCCGATGACATATTCCGTGTCCTGACAGATGAGGTCCGAGTGCATGACGACCCGGTTGTCATCCGTTTTTTGGCTGAGTAAATGAGAAAAGGGGCGGGCTTGTCCGGCAGCAAGCTTTTGGGAAATCGCACGGCACAGGAACGATTTTCCGCTACCGCGTCCGCCGGTCAGAAAAAGGTGCTTTTTCCCGGTCATCAAAAAAAACGAGACAACTGCTGAAGCGTCGAGATACTGGTTTGAGGTCATAAAGCATTCCTTCCTTTCCTTTGGGTTATGTGGTGTGAAAACGGTGTGCCATAGACTACGTTCCTTATGTGTGAAGGCGCAAAAGTCAAAAGAAGCATCAGAGCGATACCACGACTCTGTGACGTTTGCCGTTACAATCGGTGCATTCGGTTACCTGAATATTGTCATAAATCAGGGAAAGCTTTTCATTGAGTTCGGAAAGCGTTGCGATTGAAGGTGAAAGGGAAGCTGCGAGCTCCCCGTTTTTTATCAGCAGAATCCGGTCACAGTAGCGGAGTGCCAGCTCCGGACTGTGGATACACATGAGTGCACATCTTTGCTTTGTAACCATAGCCTGGATTTGTCGCATTAACAGGTGACGGTTGGAAAAGTCCAGGGAGCTGTCCGGTTCATCAAGCAGCAGTAAAGGGGCATCCTCGATGAGTGTTCTTGCAAGTAGGCAGAGCTGCTTTTGACCTTCGGAAAGCGTCAGAAAATCCTGTTCGGCATGCTCCATGAGTCCTACCGTTTCCAATGCATTTTGGACCTGCTCCTTCATCGACGTATTGGGGGCTTCGAAAAGATGGAGCCTTGGGTTAAAGCCCAAAAGACATACCTCTTGAACGGTCATGCTTGTGCTGATTCCTGATTTTTGCGGAAGGTAGCTGATTTTTTTCGCACGTGACCGAAGGGAAAGCTTTTCCAGTGGCTGTTCATTTAACGTACAGCAGCCCGAATGCGGAAGCAGGTTAAGAATTGCCTTTATGAGCGTGGTTTTTCCGCAGCCGTTGTTGCCGATGATAGCGGTCAGTTCGCCAAAATGAGCCTGAAAGCTGACCTGATTTACAGCGGTTTTGCTGCCGTAACGGACGGTAAGATCGGAAACGGTAAGGAATGGTTTTGCTGTATCAGTCATTTCTATACTCCTTTCGTCCGTTTTTTACGAGCAGTACGATGAGCAGCGGTGCGCCGAGTAAGGAGGTAAAGATGCTGACCGGAAGCTCTGCGGAGGAAATGCTGCGTGCGAAAATGTCTGCGATGGTCATAATCAGTGCTCCGGATACTCCGCTCAGTATGAAGGTGGCCAGGTCGCTCCGCCTGGTCAGAAGCTTTGCAATGTGAGGTGCTAAAAGTCCGATGAAGCTGATTAGTCCGGTTACACAGATGATGGAAGATACAATGAGGGTGGCTGCCAGCAAAATGACAAAGCGAAGTATGGTAACATTGACTCCGAGAAGAAATGCTTCGTCTTCGTTCAGGGAGAGAATCAGAATTTGCCGGAAAAACAGGAGCATCAGCACAGAACAAAGGGTTGTAATAAGAAACGGCAGGAGCAGACGGTCTGCGGTTACACCGTTTAAACTGCCCATTATCCAGTATTCGATGGAAGCCAGCTGTTTTTCCGGGTCGGCGGAAAGCTTCAGAAACATCAGAATCGTCTGGGCTATGGAATGAATAGCAATTCCGGCCAGAACGATGGTGTAGCTGTTTTTGCCCGGAACGAGACAGGCAATGAGCAGAGTGACGGAGAGAGCCAGAATTCCGCCGGTAAACGCCGCAATCGAGGTCGCCGGGGTGAGTGCGGAAAATAAAACGATGGCAAAGGCTGCCCCGGCACTTGCGCCTGAGGAAACACCGACGATATCCGGTGACGCAAGAGGGTTTCTGAAAATGAGCTGGTATACAAAACCGGAAATGCCAAGTCCAAAGCCACCAATCAGCCCCATGAGGGCACGAGGTACGCGAAGCCGGAGGAATACCAGAACCGAGGTGCTGTCACCGGAGAGAAGAGCCCTAAGTGTCAGCGGATATTGCCCGGTAAGCACTGACCACATAAGAACTGCCCCAAGCAGTAGTACTGACATGACAGACAGTAGTATTATTTTGTTCCTGTAAGTTTGTGTTTTCTTTCCCATAAACCTTCCTGTTCATTCATTGGCCGGAGTAAATCCGTAGAAAGTCTCGTAGAAGCCGGTTACGCAGTCTTTGTAAAACTCAGTGGAAATACAGTCCGGATGGAGCACGGAAGCAAGGTAAATGCTTCCCAGAAAGCTTCCCGGCACCGGGGAATCCCAAGCCTCGATGTCGCCCGGAAGCTTTACAACCTTCTTGTTCTTTACAGCATCGCAGGCAGCGAGGTTTGCATTGTTTAATACATCCTCAATGGTGTAGGAGGCATCAGCTGCCAAAACGATGTATTCCGGATTCCATGCAAGAATCTGCTCATAGGATACGTTTGCCCAATAGGTATCGCTAAGCTCTGCGGCAACGTTGATGCCACCGGCATTGGTAACAAGGGAATCCTGATACATTCGGCTTCCGGCAGTGGAAAGCAGGTCGCTGTTTCCAGCAAGGTAAACGCGAGGGGAAGCCTCGGTGGAAACACGGTCACTCGTGTAGGAAAGGAAGGTGTCAATCGTTTCAAGAAGCAAAATTGCTTCGTCCATAGAGTCGGTTACATTGCCAACCAGGGAAATGCACTCAATTAATAACTCGGTGTTTTCAGGATTCACCACGATTGCCTTGATGCCAAGCTCCTCTAACGTATCGGCCACTTTTTTTAGCTTCATCGGGAGGAAAACGACCTCCGGCTTTGCTGCTACACAGGCTTCCGTGTTGAATTCCTTTGCGGTGCCCATATTCGGAAGCTCAATGATTTGGGAGGCAGCAAGCCTGTAAATATTTCTTGTGTTTGCCTTTGCTTCGATACCCACGAGCTTATCCTTAAGTCCAAAGGATAACAGAAGGCTTGTGGAGATGTAGTAGGAAGAAGCAATACGGTGTGGCGGCTGGTCGATGGTTACGGTTCTGCCGGCCTGATCGGTTACGGTAAGTGGAAAACGGACGGACACAGATGAATCCGGGTTTTTTTTTGGAAATTCCGGCGGGGTTGGTACAGAAGGCGCCGGAGTCAGGACATCCTGGTTCTGTATATCCTGTGTCGGTGCAGTCCGGGTAGGTGCAGGAGTTTTGTCCGGTTCTGAAGTTTTGCCACAGGCAGCGGCTGAAAAAAGCAGAACGCATGCAAGAAAGAAAGCAGTAAACTTTTTCATTTTTTTGTATCCTTTCCAGATCAAAATACTTTTGCTTTGAATTGCTGCGCAATTCCGCGCGCCCCCCCACCATTCGCAATCCGCTTCGCTTCTTGCTCATGTGGGGGGCGCGGGAGAACGAAACAAAACCTCATTTGACTGCAAGCAGTCTTGAGGTTTTGTTTCGTTCTCCCTAAAGCATTTTATCATGTTGACATTCGTTTTACAAGTCGGTATAGTTATGTTAGAGGTATTTACAGTAGTGACACTAGAAATGAGGGAATTATGCTTACGATACAAAATTACAAAAAGGCAGAGAGTCTTGCGGAGGCATATGAGCTGAATCAGAAGAAGTCCAATCGAATCCTTGGAGGTATGATGTGGATGCGGTTGGGCAATGCCAGGATAAATACAGCGATTGATTTGTCGGGGCTGGGACTTGATACGATTGAGGAAACGGAAGAGGAGTTTAGGATTGGCTGTATGGTAACGCTCAGGCAGTTGGAGACTCATCCGGGATTCGTGACCTATACCGGAGGCTGTGCGAAGGAAGCGTTACGGCACATTGTCGGAGTGCAGTTTCGTAATCTTGCGACGGTGGGCGGAAGCATTTACGGACGCTACGGTTTTTCTGATGTGCTGACCTTACTGCTTGGCCTGGATTCGTATGTAGAGCTTTTCAAGGGCGGTGTGGTGTCGCTTTTGGACTATGCAGATAGAGACTATGACCGCGATGTGCTGATTCGTGTTATTGTGAAGAAAAAGCCTGTGAGCATGTTTTATGAGGCAGTGAGAGTTACGGAAACCGATCTTCCGGTGCTGACGTGTTCGGCGGTACGGTTTGCAGAGGATGATGCGTTTACGGTATGCATTGGTGCGAGACCGGGACGTGCGATTCTGGTGGAAAAGCAGGGAAATCGTTTTACGTCCGGAGCATCCCAAGAGACGATTTTGGAGTTTGCAAGGGCTGCAAGGGAAAGTGTTCCGACAAAATCCAATCTGCGGGCGAGTGCGGAATATCGCAGTCATCTTGTGGAGGTTCTGGTAAAGCGTGCATTAACGAAGGTGTTTTTGGTGACGTCTGACAGATAGGAGTGCGTTATGGTAGTTGAGATAAGGCTGAATGGAAAATTGGTTAAAGCAGACGCTGCGGCCGATACCACATTGTTTGATTTTGTGAGAGAGCATGGCTGTTACAGTGTAAAGTGCGGCTGCGAGACCTCCAACTGTGGTTTGTGTACCGTGTTTTTGAACGAGAAGCCGGTGCTGTCCTGTTCGGTGCTTGCGGCAAGAGCGGATGGGGGCTGTGTGACGACATTAGAAGGACTGCAGGAGGAGGCTGGGGAGTTTGTTACCTTTATCGCAGATCAGGGTGCAGAGCAGTGTGGCTTCTGTAATCCGGGCTTTGTGATGAATGCACTGGCGCTGTTTCGGGAAAATCCGCATCCGACGGAAGAGGAAATAAAGGAATTTTTGTCCGGTAATCTGTGTCGCTGCTCCGGCTATGAAGGACAGCTCCGGGGAATTTTGAATTACCTGGAAAGTAGGAAGCAGAAGGAGGAAATTTTAAGTAATTGAAAAGGTTGTCAAATATGATGATATGTGTTTAAATATACTCATGGAGGTATATTATGAATACATCAAATATCATAAATTACAAGCCAAAAGATTTTGCTGAATTGCTAGGTGTTTCCGTCAAAACGTTACAGCGTTGGGATAGAGAAGGAACTCTAAAA
>CALZBV010000100.1 GCA_945622055.1 uncultured Clostridia bacterium | reverse complement strand
GGGCGTAAAGGAGCTTGGGGGTCTGAAAATCATTGGTACGGAGCGTCACGAGTCCAGACGAATCGATAACCAGCTTCGTGGTCGTGCAGGACGTCAGGGTGACCCGGGTGAATCCAGATTTTACATTTCTCTTGAGGACGATCTGATGCGTCTGTTTGGTGCGGAACGCCTGATTAATATGTTCAACTCCCTTGGTATTGCTGAAGGGGAGCAGATAGAGCACAACATGCTCAGTTCGGCAGTGGAAAAGGCGCAGAAGAAGATTGAGGATAACAACTTCAGCATCCGTAAGAATCTCCTTGAGTATGACCGTGTCAACAATGAACAGAGAGAGATTATTTACGCAGAGAGACGTAAGGTACTGGAAGGCGAGAACATGCGCCAGACTGTACTGAAGATGACGAGTGATGTAATCGAAGGCTATATCAATTCCTGCATCAGAGACGATCAGGATGCGGAAAGCTGGGATATTGATGAGTTAAACAACCTGATTCTTCCGATTGTTCCGATTGAACCGATTGTGCTGACGGAGGAACAGAGGAAGCACATGCGGAAAAAGGAGCTTGTTCAGCAGTTAAAGGCGGAGGCAGTGAAGCATTACGAAGAAAAGGAAGCAGAGTTCCCGGAGAAGGAGCGGCTTCGTGAGATTGAGCGGGTTGTTCTTTTACGCGTCATCGATAAAAAGTGGATGGATCACATCGACGATATGGAGCAGCTTCGTCAGGGAATCGGTGTACAGGCATATGGTCAGAGAGACCCGCTTACCGAGTACAATTTCCAGGGTTACGAAATGTTTACCGCAATGACCGCTGCGATTGCAGAGGATACGGTCAGAGCACTGATGAATGTAAGGATTGAGGTCAATGTGGAGCGTGAGCAGGTTGCCAAGGTAACCGGAACGAACCGTGATGATTCCTCTGTCAAGGCACCGGTAAAACGCACGGAGAAGAAGATTCAGAGAAATGATCTGTGTCCGTGCGGCTCCGGTCTGAAGTATAAGAAATGCTGTGGAAAGAATGCCTGAGGCAGGGAGGAACTGAATGCCTCAGGGCATTCCTTAGAAAGTAAAGGCACCCGGTTGTGGGACAGAAAAAAGAGAACACAGAATAAGAAAGAAGGTGGGCAAGTGGTTGAGCTGGATGCGATAAAGTTTGAGCTTTCCGGTTATGAGAAACCGTTGCTTGAAATGGGGGATTCACTTTGACCTCACAAACAAGCGTGAAAAGATTCAGGAGATAGAAGCGATTATGCAGGAGCCGGGCTTCTGGGATGATGCGGATAAATCGCAGAGCTATATGAAGGAGCTGAAAAATCTTAAGGATGCGGTTGCTGATTATGAAGATTTAAAGACAGAATACGAGGATGTCCAGACCTATCTGGAGATGGGGTATGAGTCTTCCGATGCGTCTTTGATTCCGGAAGCACAGGAGGCAATGGAGCTGTTTAAGAACCATTACGAACGATTACATCTTAGTACACTGCTTTCCGGAGAACATGATAAAAGTGATGCAATTCTGACGCTCCATGCGGGGGCGGGCGGTACGGAGAGCTGTGACTGGGCCTCCATGCTTTGCCGTATGTATCAGCGCTGGGCGGATAAAAAGGGCTTTACAACCGAAATGATTGATTTTCTGGATGGTGATGAGGCGGGCTTTAAGTCGGTTACGCTTGAAATCCATGGAGAAAATGCATACGGGTATTTAAAGTCGGAGCACGGGGTACACCGTCTGGTCCGGATTTCTCCGTTCAATGCGGCAGGAAAACGCCAGACGTCCTTTGTTTCCTGTGATGTTATGCCGGACCTTGAGGAGGCACCGGAGATTGAGATTGACGACAAGGACCTGCGTATTGATACGTACCGTTCGAGTGGTGCCGGAGGTCAGCACGTAAACAAGACCTCTTCCGCAATCCGGATTACGCATCTTCCGACCGGAATTGTGGTACAGTGCCAGAATGAGCGTTCCCAGTTCCAGAACAAGGATAAGGCAATGCAGATGCTAAAGGCGAAGCTGTATCTGCTTCAACAGCAGGAAAATGCAGAGAAGGAATCCGGAATCCGTGGGGAAGTAAGAGATATCAATTTCGGAAATCAGATTCGGTCTTATGTACTCCAGCCGTATACGCTGGTGAAGGATCACAGAACCAATGAGGAAGTAGGAAATGCGCAGAGTGTACTGGACGGCAACCTGGATCCGCTGATTAATGCGTATCTCAGATGGAAGGCGACAGGACAGACAAAGGAAGAATAAGGAGGCTTGCTATGGCAGAACGTGATATCATTTTCCGAATCGGAGAGCATGAGTATGGCTTTGATGTGTCGTATGTTACCGCAATTGAATCGGTAGTAGATATTGTTCCGGTTCCGAATGCACCATATTGTATTCTGGGACTGATGAATCTGCGTGGAGAGGTTATTCCGGTATACAGCCTGCGCAGACGCTTTCAACTTCCGGAAAAGGCAAGTGACGGTAATTCCAAGATTATCGTTGCAAGATATGACGGAAAACCGCTTGCATTTTTGGTGGATGAGGTAATCGAAATGACGGATTTTTCAGCCGATAAGCTGACACAGACGCCACTGATTGCACAAAACGAGCACACAGACTATGTCCGTGCGATAGCAAATAAGAGGGATAAGCTGGTGCTTCTGCTGAATCCTGCTTCTATGTACGAGGGAGATGAGGAAGCACAGATGGACAAGGTAATGGAAAGTCTGAATTCGTGATTGTGATTCGTGAGAAACAGCGGATGGATTGAGGTTAGAAGAGAAAGGGTTCTGGAGGCAGGACCCTTTTCCTGATTAAGAAAGATTTATGATTTGTTTCGTAAATGAAAACAGGAAGAAAGGTAAGGAAGAATGGGAAAATTGACCGGCTGGGACAGAACCTGCAGACAGGAAATGGAAACAATGGTAGATGAACTGAATAAGGTTATCGCAGGAAAGGATAGCGTGATTCGTCAGGTAATTTGTGCGCTGCTTGCGGGAGGACACGTACTCCTGGAGGATGTACCGGGAGTCGGGAAGACAACCCTTGCGCTTGGAATTTCACGCATTCTTGCATTGGATTATCGCAGACTTCAGTTTACGCCGGATGTTATGCCGTCTGATGTTACGGGATTTATGTTGTATAATCGAAAGACCAATGAATTTGAGTTTAAGCCGGGTGCGGTTATGACCAATCTTTTTTTGGCAGATGAAATTAACCGTACTTCTTCGCGTACCCAGTCAGCTCTGTTAGAGGCGATGGAAGAGGAAGCAGTAACGGTAGATTCTGTAACGTATCCGCTTCCAAAGCCATTTTTTGTACTTGCTACGGAAAACCCGGTCGGCTCCGCGGGAACCCAGAGGCTTCCGGAGTCCCAGCTGGACCGGTTTATGATTCGGATTTCCATGGGATACCCGGATCCGGAGAGCGAGCTTCTGATTTACCGGGGACGCCAGAGGGAAGCAATGGAGCGTGTGCAAAGAGTGTTTTCCGGGGAGGAGTTTGTGCATCTTCAAACGCAGGTGGCGCAGGTGGAAATGAAGGAAAATGTTGGAAGATATCTGGTAAAGCTGGTGCAAAAGACAAGAAAACATGAGGATATCGAGCTTGGAATCAGTCCGAGAGGTGGTCTCGCACTTGTTGGAATGGCAAAGGCATTTGCATTTTTACACGGAAGGACGTACGTGGTACCGGAGGATATTGCGGACGTATGGGATGCAACGGTGGCACATCGAATCGTGCTTAGCAGGAAAGGGAAGATGAACGGTGCTGTTTTGGAGGATGTGTTGGCGGAAATCCTGAAAAGTGTACCGATGCCGGAATAACAGAAAGGTGAGGCAGAATGCAGCAAAAACTGATGACCTGGTCGAATCGAATTGCATATCTTTTCTTTTTGGGAATCTGGGGAATGGCATACCTGTTTTACCGGCAGTATGTCTTTTTAGTACTACTCTGGTTTATGCTCCTGCTCTGCCCGGTCAGCGTGGCGGCTGCGTGGTATCTGCGGAAGAGGATATTGGTCAGCTGTCGGTTTGACCGCGCAAAAAGTCAGAAGGGAACTCCGATTACCCTCAGGGTCAGTCTGGACAATCCGGTATGGCTGGCTTCGAAAAATGTCATGTTACAGGTGGTTTTGGAAAATACCTTTGCGATGGAGTCACAGAAGCGTTGTCTTGTCATGCCGCTCCGTGCAGGGAAAGAAACGACGGTAATACTGGAGAATTTTGGGACAAGCTGTGGTCAGCTGCGGTGCGTGATAACGGAGTATGCCATCAGTGACTGGCTGGGACTGGTTTTCTTTTCAGTAAAGCCGGAAAGACTTATGGCACAGGTTTCAATTCTTCCGAGGCTTTTAACGGTAACGGCGGATACCGAGAGGAATGGACGGGGAGAGGGCGAAAACGAAGAGGTGATGACGGAGAAAAAGGGTGACGATGCGCTGGAGGTGATTTCCGTACGGGAATATGAACCGGGAGATCGCATGCAGAGCATCCACTGGAAGCTGTCGGCAAAGGCAGAGGAGTTTTTCGTGCGGGAATATGGCAGCAGTGTGAATCGGGAAATGACCCTGCTTCTGGATTTGCCAAAGGATGCCTTGGATGAGGTAATCGAGCTGTTTTTTTCGGTGGGGCTTCTGCTTTGCGGAAAAAGGCAGGGATATCGGGTTGTGTTTTGGGAAGGCGGCGAACTATGCGAGGAAGCGGTACACGCGGAGGAGGACCTGGAAGCAGTGCTGGAACGTGTTTATGAGGAAAAACCGCTTTCCTTTTCTCTTTTGGAGGAATACCGGAAATGGAATCCGGTGCCTGTGGGCGCGGTTTTGTATTTTGGCAAGAACGGAGACGTTACCCAAGCAGGGCGTGCAGAAGCCGAAATCTGCCTCCGGTACAGAGAGGCGGTGGCAGCATGGCTCTGAGTTTATTTCTTAAACCGGAAGACAGAGAAAGGGTGCGCCGGAAGGAAGCGCAGAGATGTGGTTTTACAACAGGAGAGTTTACGTTAGAAAGCACTCCGTCACAGAAGAGTATGCTGTATTTGGGAAATGCACTGCTGAATTTTGTGGTCGTTTTTGGAACGATTGGCTGTGTGCTTGCCGGACTCTCGGTGGAATGGAATGAGGTACTGCTCTTTTTTATTCTCCTTTCTACAGCCGTGGCTATGAGCTTTTTTTACCGGAACCGGTGGTACCGGCTGGCCGGATATTTTATTTTTGTGGGTGGTATTTTGCTATGCCTGCAGCAGTTTTTGCTGTATTTTCGAAGCGGATTTGCTTTGATTTGTAACCGGCTCATGCATGTTTTGGAGAATGAACTGAGTCTTCCGATGGAACGTGAATATGAGATTTATGTGGAGAACACGGAGCTTTCGGTAACGATGTGTCTGATTCTGCTTGGTGTGGTACTGGAGCTTTTTTTTAACATTATCATATCGGAAATGAAGAACTACTGGATTATTCTTTTGTTTTCTTTTCCGTTTGCACAGCTTCCGGTCTATTTGAATCAAAGCATTCCGGTTTTCTTTTTCCTAATGTATTTTGGCGGGATTCTTGCACTGTATGCACTTCGGAACAGCGGACATTATGGAGTTGTGGGCAGAAAACAGAAGGGGTACAGAAGGCGGCGTATCGGAAAAACGACCTATGATATCTACCGTGTTGACGGAGAAAGCAGTGTTACAACGGTAATTGCGGTATTTTTAGTTGCTGTGCTGGCAGCGGTTTCCGGGCATATTCTTTGTTCTCCTGCACGCTATGAACAAAAAAATATTGCGGAGTCAGACTGGAAAGAGGGGACAAAAAGCTTTGCAAAGCGATTTGCCCTGGTTGGCTTCTGGGGAATGTTTTCCGGTTCCGGTGAAGGTGTCGGTGGCGTCGGTACCGGAAAGCTTGGAACGATTCAGCGGGTACGGATGGATTTTGAACCGGATCTGTATCTGTATCTTCAGAAGGATGACGCAGAAAAGGAGCTGTATCTTCGTTCCTTTAGCGGCAGGGAATATAAAGAAAATGAATGGAGTATTGATGAGGAGAAGGAAGCTGATGTTTACTGCGTTCATTTTCAGCCGGCAGATGAGTTTTTAATGTTGGATTATGAGGACAAAAATGTATTTGATACAGTACAAAAGAGTGTGCTGCTTGAAAATGTGGGAGCCGGAAGGCAGTTTTCCTATCTTCCGTACTGGAATGCCACCGGGGCGCAACGTTTTTTTGAAAACGGTGAACGGGGCGTGGAACCGAAGCTTGCGGTGGGGAAAACAGCGCGGCGCGAATATCTGATTGCTCCCGGTGCGGATACCATTGCAGTGCAGAAGCAAAAAATCGCCGAGGTTCAAAACCGGGGGGAGCATGCCCTATGGAGTGCATTCGAAAAGCGGGAGAAGGTCTATCGAAACTTTGTATACGAGACGTATCTTTCGGTGGATGAGGCGCAAAAGCAACGACTGCTCGCCCTCTGCAAAGAAAATGGGATTTCTTCGGGGGATGAGGATGCAGTCGAAAAGGTCCGCGATTTTCTGATGGAGAAGTATACGTATACGCTGATGCCGGGAGTTACGCCAAAGGGCGAGGATTTTGTTGATTATTTCCTGTTTGAGCAGAAAAAAGGATATTGTGTATATTTTGCATCTGCTGCCACGCTGATTTACCGAAGTCTTGGAATCCCTGCGCGCTATGTGTGCGGCTATGCGGTGTTTTCGGATGCTTTTGCCGTGGCTGATAAGGTGGAGCCTTCGGAAGCCGGTGGCTTTGGAGCCGGTGGAGAGCTGTACCGCGTGGAGGTAACGGATGCCAATGCGCATGCCTGGGTGGAGGTGTACTTGGACGGTTTTGGATGGGCTCCGGTGGAGGTGACAAATTCGCCGGTTGAGGAAGTTCCGGAGGAGGAAGAGAGAGGCGGTTTTTTTGATATGTTTACCGGGCTGTTTAGTGCAGAAACGGTTGCTGTGGTACGAAAGACGACACTAAGACTGTTCTGGGGCATTCTTCTGGCAGTTCTGACCGGGTTACTTGCCTGTCCTGCTTTTGTGCTGCTGGTACGAAAAATCCGGGAAAAAAGATTTCAGAAGAATCCACCAAAGGAAGCGGTTTTTGCGATGTTTTCCTATCTGGTTCGTTTGTCTGCTCCGGCCGGCTGCCACTTTCCTGCGGGAAGTAATTACAGACAAATGGGGGAACTGCTTTCCGAACGGTTTGGTGCAGAGGCAGCGGATACCGGGCGTCTGGTGGAAATCATGGAGCAGGCTGTTTTTGGAAATATTCCGGTTACGGAGGAACAGAGGAGCTGGTATTTTTTCGAGACAAAGAAGCTCTCCGAGTGTATGTTTCATGAGATGAAGGGACCAAAACGTGTATTTTACCATGTTTTTTATCGAATTAAGTAGTTTTTATGAGATTTCCTATTGATTTTAAGGTTGTGTCGGTATATTATAATAAGTGCGTCCGCACTCGCACGTGTACATGAGCGGGTGCTATGCTTCATTGCAGTTTCAGAATAAAGTACCACCCCGGATTTCCCGTGGGACGAAAGGAGAATTATGTACAAGATCGTTCGAAAGAAGGCCTTAAATCCAACTGTTACCCAGATGGAGATTGAGGCACCGCTTGTTGCCAAAAAGGCAAAGCCGGGCCAGTTTATTATTTTGCGTGTTGATGAAGAGGGAGAGCGTATCCCGCTTACCGTTGCTGGAACCAATCCGGAGGAAGGAACTGTAAAAATCATTTTCCAGATCGTAGGTGGTACGACTGAAAAATTAAACCATAAAGAAGAAAATGAATATTTGCAGGATTTTGTCGGACCGCTCGGCGTTGCAACACATACCGACGGAATCAAAAAGGTATGTATCGTAGGTGGTGGTGTCGGTTGTGCAATCGCAATGCCGGTAGCACAGGAATTCCATCGTCTTGGCGCTGAAGTAACCAGTATCATTGGATTCAGAAACAAAGATCTTGTGATTTTAGAGGATGAGTTTGCTGCATGCTCCGACCGTCTTTCGGTAATGACCGATGACGGCTCTTATGCACGTGAAGGTAACGTTACCATGCCGTTAAAGGAGATGCTGGAGGCCGGTGAAAAATTTGATATGATCATTACGATTGGTCCGCTGATTATGATGAAGTTCGTTGTTGCAGCTGCAAAGCCGTTTGGCGTTCCGGTTACGGTTTCCATGAACCCGATTATGATTGACGGAACCGGCATGTGCGGCGGTTGCAGACTGACCCTGAATCAGGACGGCAGGAAGGTAACGAAGTTTGCCTGCGTTGACGGACCGGATTTTAACGGTTATGAAGTAGATTTTGATGAAGCAATGTCCAGAGGCAGAATGTATGCAGAGTTTGAGCGTCATGCATACGAAGAAGCCTGCAATCTGTTCAAGAAGGAGGCATAATAA
>CALZBV010000099.1 GCA_945622055.1 uncultured Clostridia bacterium | reverse complement strand
TGATATTGCGATTATCGGTGAAGGTGTGCATAAGGTATTCGATGAGATCTTAGTGCCGAATGGTCTTGGCGAGGTTGCAATCTTTACCGAGCTTGGACGCTTCATGCTTGCACCGTATGGCTGCCTTGTTACGAGAGCAATCCATGAGAAGCACATTTACAAGGAGTACATCGGTGTGGATGCGTGTGCGGTAAATCTGATGAGACCGGCGATGTACGGTGCGTACCATCACATTACCGTTATGGGGAAGGAGAATGCTCCGGCAGATCATGTATATGACGTCGTCGGTTCTCTTTGCGAGAACAATGATAAGTTTGCGGTGGACCGGGCACTTCCGAAGATTGACATGGGCGATCTTCTGGTAATTCACGATACCGGTGCTCATGGTTTTGCAATGGGGTATAATTACAACGGAAAGCTGAAGTCTGCGGAGCTTCTGTTAAAGGAAGACGGAAGTGTGCAGATGATCCGCCGTGCCGAAACGCCGAAGGATTATTTTGCGACCTTTGATTTCAGTGGAATTTTCGAATAAGTAACGAGATTTTTTGGGGGCTGTTGCAAATGCTACGACAGCCCCTTTAGATGGGGAACAGCCCTGAATACAGGGGCTGCCCCCACTTTTTTATTTTTTTTGTTTTATGGTTAAGTTTTTTTTCGGACCATCCGATATATCCTACAGAAGCAAACAAATTGCCGAGACAGGTGGTGGACATTATGCGTATTGATGCAGTAAACAGAGTGAGCCAGTTATATCAGGCCAACAGCACGAAGAAGCTTGCAAAGCAGTCAAAGACCGAGAAGTATGATACCGTTCAGATTTCTCAGATGGGTAAGGATTACCAGGTTGCTAAGCTTGCCGTTGCCGCAGCACCGGATGTCAGAACCGATTTGGTCAGCGAGCTTAAGAGCAAGCTCAAGAACGGCACGTACGATCTTTCCATGGATCGACTGGCAGACAAGCTGATGGCAGAGGATATCTGAGAGAGTGAGGGATAGCTTTGGCAAGCCTGATGGAAGAACTGATTTCGACGCTTTCGAAGGAGAGAGACATTTATGTCGAGCTTCTTCCGATAGCGGACGAAAAAACAAAAGCAATTGTGGCAAATAAGCCAGAAGAGCTGCAAGTCATTACCAATCGTGAACAGGAAGCAGTTGACAGAATCAGCAGCCTGGAGCGAAAGCGCAGTGAAGTGGTGAAAAACATCGGCATCGTGCTGGGGCGTAAGCCGGAAGAGCTTACCCTGACGGAGCTGATACGGATTTCGGAGAGACAGCCGAAGGAACAGGAAGTTCTGGCTGAGTTAAAGGATTCACTCGGAAAAACTGTCAGAAGGCTGGCTGAGCTGAATGAACGAAACAAAATGCTGATTGAGCAGTCGCTTTCCATGATTGAATTTAATATGAATCTTATCCAAAGTACAAGGACGGTACAGGGAAATAACTATACAAGAAGCGCCGCAGAATCAGATCTGGGTGCTTCGCAGACAGGGATGTTTGATGCGAAGCAGTAATTCCGCACGAACCACCCCTGTTTTTTTCGTGAAGGCAAAGTGAGCATGGAGAGCTACGAAAAAAGCATGCTTTTGTAGTAGCGAGTCATGCGAGCGCGCCCACGACCGAGCGGCTATGCCGCGAGGGGGTGTGGGAAGTGCGAAGCACGAGCCTTCACGATGAAGAGGCAAAGTGAGCATGCTTTTGTAGTAGCGAGTCATGCGAGCGCGCCCACGACCGAGCGGCTATGCCGCGAGGAGTGTGGGAAGTGCGAAGCACGGGCCTTCACGATGAAGAGGCAAAGTGAGCATGGAGAGGAGGAACCGCAGATGGGACTTATGAATGCTTTATATGTCGGAGTTTCGGGACTTACGACCAGTCCGAATGCACTCAATGCAACCGCACACAACCTGACCAATGCGGAAACTCCGGGTTACGTCAGACAGCAGACACTGATGACGGATTTTGGATACAGTAATGCCGGAAGAAATAATATTTCTTCCTTTCAGATTGGACTTGGTACTGATACACAGGTGGTGCGCCAGGTCCGTGATATGTTTCTGGACCAGTCCTATCGCAGGGAGTCCGGACGTCAGGGCTTTTATGCAGCACAGTTTGAGGCAGCGGATGAGATGCAGGAGGTTATGGGTGAGCTGGAAGGGGTCCAGTTCCAAAATTCCATTAAGGAATTCTGGGTTACCTTGCAGGAGCTTGCAAAGGAACCGGACAGCATCGTAAATCGTGCGACTCTGATTCAGGATGCGGTGACTTTTGTACAGCATGCGGAGACAATTTTTGAACAGATTCAGACCTACCAGGTGGATTTGAATTCCCAGATTCAGTCCAAGACGGACCGCATCAATGAAATCGGCGACCGGATTCATGAGCTGAACAACAAGATTTCGTTTTACGAATGCAATAAAAGAGAACATGCCAATGATTTGAGAGATGAACGGAATCAGCTGCTGGATGAGCTTGGCGGTCTGATTGAGATTCGGTATAAAGAGGAAATTGACGGAAAGGTTACGGTTCGTGCCGAGTCGGTTCCGTTTGTAACTGAGGATCTGGTATTTCATATGTCAACCAGGTTTATTTCCGAGGATTCCGAGATGCTGGTGCCATACTGGCCGTCTTATGGTAATGCAGAGGTATTTCATTTTGACCGTTCTCCAAACTCGGTAGATGATACCGATATCGGTTCCTTAAAGGGAATCGTTATGGCGAGAGGACGTAAGGTGGGTAAGTTTACGGATATCCCGAAGGCTCCGCTTCGGGAGGATTATCCGGATGAAGTGACCTATGAAGAAGCAAAGGACCGCTTTAGTGTTGAAGCGAAAAAGTATAACAAGGATATCAAGGATTCCGTGGTAATGGCAACACAGGCACAGTTTGACCAGCTGATTCACGGAATTGTTACGACAATCAATGATATTCTCTGCCCGAACAAGGAAGTAATGTTAGAGAGCGGAAAGGTTGTAAAAATTCTGGATGAAGAAAAGGCCGGCGTCGGAATGGATGCGGATAAGACCATGGGTGTGGAGCTGTTTTCCAGAAAATCCATGAGCCGTTACCAGGAGAGCCAGAAGGTTACCTTTGCGGACGGTTCCACCGGCTGGGTAAGAATTTACAATGAGGAGGACCCTTCGGACAACTACTCTTTGTATACTTTGGGAGAGATTGAGGTAAATCCGGAGATTATGAAGGATCGTTCGAAGATTCCGCTTTCAAAGAACACCAATACCGGTGATTTTGATATTGATGTGGCAGCGGACATTCTTTCGGCATGGCAGGCAGATTTTGCGACACTGAATCCGAATGAGTTAAGCTACAATAACTTTAATAATTACTATACCGCACTGATTGGGGAGCTTGGAACCAGGGGTGAGAAGTACAGGACGATTGCAGAAACGCAGGAAGCAATGACAAACAGCATTGATAACCGGAGACTGGAGGTTATGGCAGTTTCTACTGATGAGGAGCTGACGCACCTGATTAAATACCAGCATGCGTACAATGCTTCGGCACGTTATGTAAATGTGGTCAGTGAGATGTTAGAGAGTCTTATTACCGCGCTTGGCGCATGATGAAGAAAAGGTGTCTGGCACGCTTGCGTGCCGGATACCCTGAATAAAAACGAAGGTCCATTATACAGGAAGGAAGTGTGAATTATGCCGTCTACGTTTTTTGGTCTTGATATCGGAAAATCCGGATTATATACGGCGCAGGGTGGCTTAAATACAACTGCACATAATATTGCAAATGTTGAGACGAAGGGATTTACACGTCAGGTGGTGGACCAGAAGGCAGCAAATGCACTTCGCACCAACGGCCGGAACGGTATGATTGGCACCGGCGTGGATGTGACGCAGATTCGTCAGACCAGAAGCCAGTACTACGATGAAAAATACAGAAATAATAATTCCATTTACGGCAGCTATGCCACGAAGGAAAACTATATGTCCCAGATTGAAGGTTATCTGAATGAGATTCAGCTGCAGGGCTTTACGACGACATTCGATAAGATGTATGACACGCTTCAGGAGCTGGGAAAGGACCCTGCGAATCTTACGGTCAGAAACCAGGTAACAAATGTTGCCCAGAGCTTTTGTGAGTATTTCAACTCCTTATTTACGAACCTGAAGGAAACACAGGAGGACTGTAACTTTGAGATTAAGAATCAGGTAAACCGTGTCAATGCGATTGCGGCAGAGATTGCTTCTCTGACGAAGCAGATTAACGTGGTTGAGATTGGAGGAACGAATGCCAATGATCTCAGGGACCAGAGAAATGTGCTGGTAGATGAGCTTTCCTCGATTATCAATGTATCGGTGGAGGAAACACCAAACGGCGTTGTCGGGTTAAAGGACTATGTTGTAAAGGTTGATGGTCAGACGCTTGTGGACACGTATGACACGCATCTGCTTTCGGTAAAACCGCGTGCAAACCGGAATAACCAGACGGATGCAGACGGTCTGTATGATATTGTCTGGGACAACGGGCAGCAGTTCAACCCGTATGCACCGACACAGACGGGCAGCATTAAGGCTCTTTTTGAGGTACGTGACGGTAACAATGCAGATAATCTGCAGGGAACCGTAACGGCGTATGTCGGCATGCACTCGGTTGTCATGAAAAATATGACGGTCAAAGACGAGACAAAGTTGAACATTCCGGAAAGCGGCGAAATTGTCGTTGGAACGGTAAAATACGAATATGAAGCCTTTGAGGTTTCTGTTGATAAAGTCACCGGGGGATATACCTGTGAGTTTTTCTTAAAGGAGCCGGTTCGTGCCAATGCGGAGGAGGAGCCGTCCGGAATCGGTCGATGTGTGGATTATAAGGGTGTTCCGTACTACATGGCCCAGATGAACGAGTTTTTACGTACTTATGCAAGAAAGTTCAACGAAATCCACAAATCCGGAAAAGATTTGAATGGAGAGTCGGGTCTGGATTTCTTTGTCGGAGCAAATAAAGTAAGCGGACAGGAATACCGCATGGGAACCTATGGAAAAGACGGGGCGACCGAATACGACCCGTATTCGTTTAATTCCCAGACCGGTGCTTTTGAACCGGACGGAACGACAGTAGTTTACAGCTCATACTATCATATTACCGCAGAAAATATCCGGGTAAACAGTGAACTGCAGAAGGATGCAAAAAAGTTTGCGGCGGCTTCGGAGGTGGTGAATGGTGTGGGAAATTATGATGTGGCAGACGCACTTCTGGCGCTGAAAAAGGATACGACGATGTTTCGCCAGGGTAAGCCGGCAGCGTTTTTACAGACTTTGGTTGCAGAGGTGGGGATTGATTCCAAGGCTGCCAAGGATTTTTCAAAGAGCCAGCAAAATCTGGTGAATTCCATTGACAACCAGAGACTTTCCGTGAGCGGTGTTGATACTGAGGAAGAAGCAATGAACCTGATGCGTTACCAGCAGGCGTACAATCTTTCTGCAAAAGTGATTTCGGTTATGAATGAAATTTATGATAAATTGATTAATTATATGGGTGTATAAATCCGGAAAATCAGCCGATATAGTAGATGTGGGGCAAGACTCCGGATGAGTGGCGGCACCTTTGCCGGCAGCCCTCTCAGTTCCGGGAAAAGGAGGCCAGAGTACATGAGAATTACGAATAAGATGATGACAAACAATGTCATGTACAACATCAATAGCAATAAAAACCAGCTTTCTACGCTGGAAAATCAATACTCCACCGGAAAAAAGATTCAGAAGCCGTCGGATGACCCGATTGTTGCCGTGCGTGCGCTGAAGCTGCGAACCAATCTGTCTGAGCTTAACCAGTATGTGGAAAAAAACATTCCGGATGCGCTTGCATGGATGGATACGACCGAAGGCTCCCTTGGGGTGGTAAATGAGATTCTCCGGAAGATGAATACGTACTGCAATCAGGGTGCAAATGATCCGCTGACGGCAAAGGACCGTGACAGTATTGTGACGAACCTTACGGAGTTGAAGCAGCAGATTTACCAGGAAGGGAACAGCAACTACGCCGGAAGATATGTGTTCTCCGGATTTAAGACGGATACTCCGCTTGTGTTTGATAAGGAATGCAAGGACTATACGTACGAAATCACGGAGCCGCTGAATGGCAAGGCGATTACGACGGAGTCCAAGATTGTGAATCAGGTCGAGCTTTCTAAGTTTGATAAGAATGACCCGCTTTCCTTCGACAAAACAATGCCGAATCAGATTCAGATGTACCGCATGCGTCTTGCGTACGGCGGCCTGGATAGCGGCGTTACCATGACGTATACGGATGGAAGTAAGGATGCGGAGGGAAATCTGATTCCACAGCCGCTTACAGTTACGGAGAAGTCGTTAAAGGATGCGGATGTATACCAGCCGGGAGATGATGATGCGTATTTCATTGCGGAAACCGGTGAGATGATTTTTGGCAGGAACGTTTACGAAAAGCTTCGAAATTCCGAAGAGATTAAAGTGAACTACACAAAGTCCCAGTTTAGTGTGAATGAGCTTCGCCCGGAGCATTATTTTGATTGTACCAGAACGAATGCTGACGGTACGGAGGTGCTTCATTTTGAAAAGCAGGACCAACAGCTCCAGTATGAGGTGAACTTCAACCAGAAGCTGACGGTGAATACGCAGGGAAATGAAGCGTTTACACATGATATCGGACGTGCACTGGATGATATTATCAATGCGGTCAATGATGTGCGCGAAACGGAAAATAAAATGGATGAGGTGAAGAAGCTGCTGGAGGACCAAAATCTGACGGAGGATCAGAGAAAAGCCCTGAATCAGATTTCCGAACAGCTGGAATCAGAGTTCACACTTCGCACGGATATTATGCAGGCGGCGTTCGCCGGAGGGCTTACCGATACCGCGGCAATGCAGGATAAGGTAAATGTGGCTATGTCTGACCTTGGAGGACGTTACAATCGTCTCCAGCTGACGCAGAGCCGGCTGGAAGATCAGGAGGTTGATTTTGAGGATCTGCTGTCATGCAATGAGGATGTGGACCTGGTGGATACAATTATTAAGTATAATTCCCTGGAAACACTCTACAAATCGTCTTTGTCTGCAGCATCCAAGCTGGTGCAGACATCATTGCTGGATTTTATTTAGGGAAGCTCTGCTGAAAGCATTTGGCAGACGTTTCCGGAAAATAATGAATTCGTCCGTGCTTTCTTAGGTGTTCCATGAGAATAGAAGGCACGAACCGAGGTTAAAAAAGAAAGGAGAACAAAAATGTTAGTACAGACAAGACATTTTGGAGAAATCGATCTGGATGAGAATAAAATCATCACTTTTGACGATGGTCTGATTGGTTTCGAGGATTGCAAGCGCTACACCATTCTTTATAACAACGAGGACGAGGGAAACAATGTGATTTCCTGGTTACAGAGCCTTGATATGCCGGAGCTTTCTCTTCCGGTAATCAGTCCTCTTGCCGTATATGCGGACTATAACCCGATTGTAGAGGATGAGGTGCTGCTGCCGCTTGGTGAACTTACCGAAGATAATATGCTCATTCTTCTTACGCTTAGTGTACCGTCCGATATCACGAAGATGTCTGCGAACCTGAAGGCACCGCTCGTAATCAATGCGGAAACGAGAAAGGGCTGCCAGATTATCGCAGAGAATCCGGATTATGTGATTAAGTACAACATTTATGAGCAGGTGAAAAAGAGCAAAGAAGCAAAGGGGGAATAAGTATGCTGGCCCTGTCGAGAAAAGTAAATGAGTCCATTATGATTGGACATGATATTGAGATAACAATCCTTGAAATCAAAGGCGAGCAGGTGAAAATCGGAATTAATGCACCGAAGTCGGTTCCTCTCTACCGCAAGGAAATCTATGCCCAGATTCAGGAAGCAAACCAGGAGGCAGTTTCTGCCGAAACTTCTCCGGAGGTATTAAAGAAGCTGTTTTAAGGAAAAGCCTTTACAGACAGTTTTTCAAAACACCTATTTTCTTAAAAATCAGAGTGAAAAGTTTATCGTGGTATAAACTTTTCACTTTTTTTGTCCGATAACTATAACAGAGGACCGGAATAACAAGGAAGAGATTTCGGACAGGAACGTGAAAGACCACAGTGATACAGGAACACGGAGGTGCGGGTATGATGATTGATAACGGAGCAAGAATAAACGGTTCTGCTTATGCGACAGACAGCGCGGCAGTGCGGACGGACTTCAGACCGAAGCAGGTGGATACACAGACGGGAGGACCGGAGCAGACCGGGGTACAAAAGCCAAAGGTACAGTCGCAGGTGGCGATACCGGGGCGGCAGGGCGTTCAGCCGGGACAGCAGGAACCGAAACTGCCGGATGAAAATGACAGCAGAAAGCTGAAGAATGCAGTAGAGCATGCGAATCAGACCATGCGTCATTCCAAGACGAAATGTGAGTTTTCTTATCACGAGGAAACAAAGCGTGTATCGATCAAGGTAATTGAT
>CALZBV010000098.1 GCA_945622055.1 uncultured Clostridia bacterium | reverse complement strand
ATTGCCTGCTGAATCGTATGAGCAATCTGCTTGTTCAGCTTTTCAAGCTCACGAATCTCGTCAGAGAAGAAACGCTCTTCAACCTCCACCTGAACCTCAAGAGAATCCAAATTGCCCTGACGGTCAACAATCATGAAGTAGTTCGGCGTTGTTCCGCTCATTTCCAGAAGTGCTGCTTCAATCTGAGACGGGAATACATTTACACCACGAATAATCAGCATATCATCGGAACGACCCTTAAACCGGCTGATTCTTGCAAGCGTTCTGCCACATTCACACTTCTCATAGGAAATACTTGTGAGGTCCTTCGTACGATAACGAAGCAGCGGAAGCGCCTCCTTCGTAAGTGTCGTAAACACAAGCTCACCGGTCTCGCCTTCCGGAACCGGCTCAAGCGTATCCGCACTGATAATCTCCGGAAGGAAATGGTCCTCGTATACATGAAGTCCCTTGTGATACTTACAGTCACAGGCAACCCCCGGTCCCATAACCTCGGACAGACCGTAAATATCAAATGCGTTAATGTGAAGCTTGTCCTCAATCTGCTTACGCATATTTTCCGTCCACGGCTCTGCACCGCAGATGGCTGCCTTTAACTTAATATTCGGAATTTCGCCCATTTCCTCTAAGGTTTCAGCAATATGCATCAGGTAAGACGGCGTACAGGCGATTGCAGTTGCACCGAAATCCTTCATCATCGTAACAAGCTTTTTCGTATTACCGGTAGACATCGGAACTACCGTTGCACCAAGATTTTCTGCACCGTAGTGTGCGCCAAGTCCACCGGTGAACAGACCGTATCCGTATGCAACCTGAATAGTATCCTCCTTCGTAAGACCAGCCATGGTAAGTGCGCGCGCAACACATTCTGCCCATACATCAATGTCATGGCGCGTATACCCGACAACCGTTGCCTTACCGGTCGTTCCACTGGAAGCGTGGATTCGTACCACCTCAGACTGCGGTACCGCAAACAATCCGAACGGATATGTATCCCTGAGATCATTTTTTGTTGTGTAAGGAAGCTTTGTCAAATCCTCGATTCCACGGATATCACCAGGCTCCAGACCGAGTGCCTGCATCTTCTTACGGTAAAACTCAACGTTGTGGTAAACATGGTTTACCGTCTTTACCAGGCGCTTTCCCTGCAGAGTCATCAATTCATCTCTGCTCATACATTCCTTTGCTTCGTTCCAAATCATTATGCCTTCTCCTTCGCTCATTCTTACATTTCATATCCTGCAAGAAATGCTTTTTTATTTATTTCAACCGTCTTTGGCGGCACGGTAGACTCAATTGCAGAAATCCACTGTTCCTTTGTAAAATCCATATGCTTTGCAGCAACACCGAGCACAATAACATTAAACACCTTGGAATTACCGAGCTTTAATGCCTCCTCCTGTGCATCAACGGCAAACACCTGATGTTCCCCCGAAAGCTTCTCGATAATTCCTTCCGGATACTGTGCTGCTCCGGTTACCACCGTAATCGGATCGATTCTGCGGTCGTTGATGATTACTACGCCATCCTTCTTTAAAAAGTGCGCATAACGAAGTGCTTCCAGACGTTCAAAGGCAATCAGCACATCTGCCTGTCCTTCCTCCACAATCGGCTCTGCAACCTTTTCTCCGTAGCGGACGAACGTCACAACACTTCCGCCTCTCTGTGCCATTCCGTGTACCTCGGAAAGCTTCACATCATAGCCGGATTCCACGGTGATATTTCCTAAAATACGGCTGGTAAGCAGGGTTCCCTGACCGCCCACACCGACTATCATTATATTTCTTGTGGCCATTGTCTTCTCCTCCTTACCGTGCCTGTTTTTTTATTGCGTCAAACTTACAAAGCTGCATACAGAGTCCGCAGCCGTTACACATCGTTGCATCAATTGCAATCGTTCCGTCTTCGTTTTTGGTAAGAGCCGGACATCCCGGTCTTAAACACATGCCGCACTTTTTACACTTATCGCTGTCCGGCACACAGACATCCGGGAATACATTGCCCTTTAACAGTACGCACGGAGACTTTGTTATAATAACGGAAACGTCATCTCTTGCGGTTTCTTCCTTAATGACACGCTCAAGCTCTGCCGTGTCAAATGCATTGACTTCGATGACATGCTCCACGCCGATTGCCTTACAAAGCTGCATGAGATTTACTGCCTTCGTCGTCTCCCCCATCAGAGTCTTACCTGTTGCAGCATGGTCCTGATGACCCGTCATACCGGTGGTTGAGTTGTCTAAAATCATAACCGTACCGGTACTCTTGTTGTAAACCATATTGATTAAGGAATTGACACCCGTATGCATAAAGGTGGAATCACCGATGACCGCTACCCAGTTCTTTATGTATTCCTTTCCCTTTGCCTTCTCCATACCGTGAAGCGTGGAAATACTTGCACCCATGCAGACCGTAGTATCTACTACATTCAGCGGTGCTACCGCACCTAAGGTATAGCACCCGATATCACCGGCAGCGTGAATTTTTAACTTATTCAGTACGGAAAATACACTTCTGTGCGGACAGCCCGGACACAAAATCGGTGGTCTTGCCGGAACCTGTGCAGCAGCCTTAAGCTCTTCTGTCTCACCAAGCACAGCCTTACGAAGCATATTTGCGCTGTACTCGCCCTGTACGGTAAAGATTTCCTTTCCGATACAGGAAATGCCCCAGGCTTTTACCTGCTCCTCAATCACCGGCTCAAGCTCTTCGAAAATATAGAGCTTATCCACCTTGGAAGCAAATTCCTCAATGAGCTTTCTCGGAAGCGGGTGCACCATGCCAAGCTTTAGTACAGAAACATCCGGACAGGCTTCCTTGACGTACTGATACGGAATACCGCTTGTAATAAATCCAATTGAGGTATCGTTATACTCAGCCTTATTGATAGCAAAGGAAGCTCCGTCCTCCGCCATCTTCTTTAAGCGCTGCTCTACATATACATGACGATGCTTTGCATTCCCCGGCATCATAACAAACTTCGCTACATTTCTCTCATACGGCTTGTCTGCAATCTCCTTGCGGTCGCAAAGCTCAACAAGTCCCTGGGAATGTGCCAGACGGGTCGTTGTACGGACAATGACCGGAGTATCGTACTGCTCACTCAGTTCAAACGCAAGCTTTACAAACTCCTTTGCTTCTTCACTGTCGGAAGGCTCAAGCACCGGCACCTGTGCGGCTCTTGCCACCATGCGCGTGTCCTGCTCGTTCTGCGAGCTGTAAAGTCCCGGATCATCTGCCGCTACCAGTACCAGTCCCCCGTTTACGCCACCGTAGGATATGGTATACAGCGGGTCGCTTGCCACATTAACACCAACATGCTTCATGGAACACATTGCACGGACACCGGCAATCGAAGCACCAATGGCCACCTCAGCAGCTACCTTTTCATTCGGTGACCACTCAGAGTAAATCTCCTTATACTGTACCAGGTTTTCGCTAATCTCCGTACTCGGAGTCCCCGGATACGCTGCCGATACCTTCACGCCTGCTTCATAAGCACCACGCGCAATCGCCTCGTTACCGAGCATAATCTTTTTTTCCATAATAAAAATCCTTTCTCTTTTACTGCTTTGATTAATCGCTACACTAACCAAGCATCATATGATACATTTTACCACATTTTTTCACAAGAGAAAAGAACTTTCTTTCTGTATTTTTTTATGGCAGAATTTCGGAATCCTTCCCTTATCTTCCCACCTTATATTCCCACCTTATTTTCCCTATGTTTTTCATTGACTTTTCCCTTCAATTCCCTTATACTTTTTTAGTGGAAAGTATAAAAGTGCTTTCTAAAACTATGATTATCATTTGAGGAACAAAGTATGCCGATTACAAATGTTTTGGAGAAAAACTGTGACCTGTACGGTGACGAAATCTGTCTGGTAGAAATCAATCCGCAGCTTCCGGAGACCCGCCGCATTACCTGGAAGGAATATGAGCTCATGGAGCCGACAAAAAGCAGCTATTATCGTCGCGAAATCACATGGAATGTATTTAATGAAAAAGCAAACCGTTTTGCAAATTTCCTGTTGTCACGCGGCATAAAAAAAGGAGATAAGGTTGCAATACTTCTGATGAACTGCCTGGAATGGCTGCCGATTTATTTCGGTATATTAAAGACCGGTGCGCTTGCCGTACCGCTTAACTTCCGCTATTCCTCCGACGAAATCGACTACTGTGTAAATCTTGCCGATGTCGATATTTTGGTATTTGGTCCTGAATTCATCGGACGTGTGGAGGAAATTGCCGACACCTTAAGCAAGAACCGTTTATTGATTTATGTCGGCGAAAACTGTCCGACCTTTGCAGAGGATTACACCACTCTTACTGCTGACTGCTCAAGTCAGACACCGAATATTCCGCTTACGGATGAGGATGATGCCGCAATTTATTTTTCCTCCGGTACTACAGGCTTTCCGAAGGCTATCTTACATAAGCACAGAAGTCTGATGCACTCCTGTCTTGTGGAGCAGAATCACCACGAGACAACACATGACGATGTATTTTTGTGCATCCCGCCGCTCTATCATACCGGTGCCAAAATGCACTGGTTCGGAAGCTTTTTGGTGGGCGGTAAGGCTGTCCTTCTTAAAGGAACCAAGCCTGAGTTTATCTTAGATGCCGCTTCCAAGGAGCACTGCACGATTGTCTGGCTTTTGGTTCCGTGGGCACAGGATATTCTCGATGCCATTGACCGTGGGGATGTAAAGCTTTCCGACTACGAGCTCTCCCAGTGGCGTCTGATGCATATCGGTGCGCAGCCGGTGCCGCCGAGTCTGATTTCCCGTTGGAAACAGCATTTTCCAAATCATAAATACGATACCAACTACGGTCTTTCCGAGTCCATCGGACCCGGCTGTGTCCACCTTGGCATGAACAATATCCATAAGGTGGGTGCCATCGGTATTCCGGGCTATGGCTGGGAAACTAAAATTGTCGATGAAAATCGTAACACCGTTTTGCAGGGCGAGGTCGGTGAGCTTGCCGTAAAGGGACCGGGTGTCATGACCTGCTACTATAAAGATGAAAAAGCAACCGCTGAAGTACTTGCCGACGGCTGGCTGTTTACCGGCGACATGGCAATGCAGGATGAGGACGGGTTTATTTTCCTCGTAGACCGTAAAAAGGATGTCATCATCAGCGGCGGTGAAAATATTTACCCGGTACAGATTGAAGACTTTTTGCGGAAACATACTGCAATCAAGGATGTTGCAGTAATTGGTCTTCCGGATAAGCGCCTCGGCGAAATTACCGGCGCCATTATTGAAGTAAAACCCGGCTGTACGCTTACTGAGGAAGAGGTAAACAGCTTCTGTCATGCTCTCCCGCGTTACAAACGTCCGCACAGGATTATTTTTGCAGAGGTTCCGCGTAACCCTACCGGAAAAATCGAAAAGCCGAAGCTTCGTGAGCTTTATGGCGGAAAAGGACTCGTTGCTGCACAGAATCAGGGCTGACCCTCAGAGTATGCCGCACCATGTAGTGTCCCTGTTACTAACTTTCATTCATAAGGAGTATCAAATATGGTAAAAGACGGAAAACTTTGGATTGCAAAAAACGAAAACCCACAGTATTTATACCCGAAGATGGCAAACCGCCATGGACTGATTGCCGGCGCTACCGGAACAGGAAAAACCATTACCTTAAAGGTCATGGCAGAGGCTTTTTCTTCTCTCGGTGTACCGGTATTTCTTGCAGACATTAAGGGTGATTTATCCGGTATGTGCGCTCCGGGAAATGAAAGTGAGGACATGTCAAAGCGTGTTGCTAAATTTGGCATTGATGACTGGAGTTTTACCTCCTTCCCTACCCGCTTCTTTGATATTTTCGGCAAGAACGGACATCCGGTTCGTACTACCGTTTCAGAAATGGGACCAATTCTTCTCTCGCGCCTTTTGGGACTGACCGCTGTTCAGGAGGGTGTATTAAATATTGTATTCCGTGTTGCCGACGACAACCAGCTTCTGTTGATTGATTTAAAGGACTTAAAGGCAATGTTAAACTACGTGGCAGAGCACCGTGAGGAATATACCATTTCCTATGGTAATGTTTCGCCTCAGAGTGTTGGTGCAATCCAGCGCTCTCTTCTTGCTCTGGAAAGTCAGGGCGGTGATGCATTCTTTGGCGAGCCTGCGCTTGACATTATGGACTGGATTACGACCGATGAATCCGGCAAGGGTATGATTAACATCTTAGACAGCACCGAACTTGTTCGGTCTCCGATTTTATATGCAACGTTTTTACTCTGGCTTTTGACCGAACTGTTTGAAAAGCTTCCGGAGGTAGGTGATGCTGAAAAGCCGAAGCTCGTGTTCTTTTTTGATGAAGCACATCTTCTCTTCCGCGACATGCCAAAGGCTCTGAATCAGAAAATTGAACAGGTGGTAAAGCTGATTCGTTCGAAGGGAGTTGGTGTTTACTTTATTTCCCAGAGTCCTTCTGATATTCCGGACGAAGTACTCGCCCAGCTTGGTAACCGCATCCAGCACGCACTTCGCGCTTATACCCCGTCCGAACAGAAGGCGGTTCGTGTTGCTGCCCAGACCTTCCGCCAGAATCCGGCCTTTGATACCACCGCAGCGATTATGGAGCTTGGGGTCGGCGAAGCTTTGGTTTCCTTCCTTGACGAAAAGGGGATTCCATCCATGGTAGAGCGTACCTTCATCCTGCCACCACAGAGCTTAATGGGTCCGGTTGACGCCTTTACAAGAAACTCCGTAATTACCAGAAGCCCTCTGGACGAAAAATACGGCCTTGCCGTAGATAATATCTCTGCTTATGAGGTTCTGACCGAGCAGGCTACCAGACAGGAGGCTGCCGAAGAACAGGCAAAACGAGAGGCAGAAGAAGCAAAGCAGCGTGCAAAGGAAGAGGCAGAGGCTGCAAAACAGCAGGAAAAAGAAGAAGCTGCTGCCCTTCGGATGAAAGAAAAAGAAGAGGCCGCTGCTCTCCGGCAAAAAGAAAGGGAGGAGGCCGCCGCTCTTCGTCAGAAAGAGCGGGAAGAAGCTGCCGCCCTTCGTAAGAAGGAAAAGGAAGAAGCCGCCGCCTTAAAGAAAAAGGAAAAGGAAGAAGCGGAAAAGAAAAAGAAAACCGAAAAAATTGTAAATAAAACAGTTGGTCGTATGGCCTCCAGCGCCTTCGGCTCCATTGGACGTCAGATTGGTAATTCCATTGTCCGCGGTTTATTCGGAAATTCTAAATAAAGCATTGAAACTTGTTATCATTGAATGGAGGTTTTTATGAGCTTTCGAAAACTGTACGGTCTTTTTATGAAATCATTCGCTCTATCATGTACTGTTTTTGCACTGCAGTTTACTGCCTGCAGCTCTTCTCCTACCGTAACCGTCCCGACAGATTCGATTACGGCTGCTGTTTCTCCGAGTGCTGCTGTACAGCCAACCGGTGCTCCGTCCTTATCAACTGCAGAAACACCGAATGTAGATACTCACCCTTCACCTACACCGGAGGGTAGTTCTACGGCTACGATTACTCCTTCCGTGCATCCGACACAAACTCCGGTCCCGACAGAAACAGTACAACCAACTCCGGAACCGGAGAATCCCGTCACTTTTTCCATAGTCGGAGGTTTTTATGAGAATCCGTTTAATGTTTCTCTGTCCGCAGAGCCGGATTGCAGCATTTTTTATACAACCGACGGCAGCGACCCCAGAACCTCTGAAACCTCGCTTGCTTATGACAAAGAAATCTTTATTTACAACAATTCGTTTCAGCCTAATATATTAAGTGCAGTCGAGCCGATTACTCTTTGCGGCTATCAGCCGCCACAAACTACGGTAGAGAAAGGAATCCTCCTGCGGGCCGTCTCCAAGGCACCGGATGGCTCCTTCGGTCCGGTAAATACCCAGACCTACTTTGTCGGAAAAGAGGCCTCCTACTACAAAAATCTGAAGGTTCTTTCCATCGCGACGGATTTTTCCAATCTGTTCGATCCGGATACCGGTGTATATATGATAGGTTCCGGGTTTTACGAATGGAGAAACAGTAAAGACTTTGTCTTTTATGATCCGGGAGATGTACTCAATCCAACCAATTACAATGCGGACGGACCGGAAACAGAATTTCCGGTTGCTCTTCAGGTATTTGAAAACGGAACCCTCTCCTACGCTGCTGATCTTGGTGCAAGAATTTGCGGAAACTGGTCACGTGCTAACGCTCAAAAAAGCTTCCGTCTGTATGCAAGAAAAGAATATGGACCCTCTAAAATCGAATATGACTTTTTTGATCATTTAAAGGACTTTGAAGGCAAAGAAATTCAAAGCTTTGACAAGCTTACCCTTCGTAATGCAGGCAATGATAACCAGACCTTACATTTTCGCGACGTCCTTTTTCATGAACTGGTAAAAGATTTATCACCGGATACCATGGCCGCTGAGCCGTGTGTTCTTTTTTTGGATGGCGAATTCTGGGGATTTTATATGATACGC
>CALZBV010000097.1 GCA_945622055.1 uncultured Clostridia bacterium | reverse complement strand
ATCCGTTATATGACAGAGAATATTATTGATGAGAGTCTTTTGAATACACTTCTTGCAGATTTAGGAGAAAATGCTGTCATCGCCACAAAAAAATCAGACACCAGAAACATTTTACTGTCTCTCGGTGTCCGTGACGGTTATTATTATGTGGATGTTTTTGATAGTGGACTCCGCTTTGAGCCGGAAGTAATCAAGCATTTGGGCAAAGCACGATATACCACACATAAAGAAGAAGGTGGCAGTGGCATCGGACTTATGACCACCTTTGAGATTTTAAGGAAACAAAACGGAAGCTTCGAAATAGAAGAATTTGCAGATAACAGCATGTTTACCAAACGTGTTTCCGTACTTTTTGACGGTCAGGGCAACAGACTTATTTCTTGTCTCCAAACCGTAACATAACCAAGACTAAGCTCAGAAAAAGAGCACCGGAACCCCGATGCTCTTCTCTCGTTTTAGAAATACTTTTTGGAACCCCAGAGATTACTTTTTTTCAGGTCAACATATTCGTTGTAGGCCTGCTCTAAAATCTGCTTTTCGTTTGCAAATTTTAACAGATGGTAGGCCTCATGAAACTTGTAGTACCCGGAGTCCATAAAAAATTCTTCGTGCTGCGGCTTGCTATAATAGCTGTCAGACATCATTAAATACCAGTGCACATCCTTTAGTACGGTATTCTGAGGGGTGTTAAATGTATACTGGCTCTTTCCGACATACTTGATAATCTGAGCATCCACTCCTGTTTCTTCGCGGACTTCTCTGGTCGCTGTGTCTTTGAACTCTTCGCCCTCCTCCACAGTACCCTTCGGAAGAACCCATCCCTCGTATTTGTTTTTGTAATTCTTGTACAGTAGTAATATCTTCCCTCTGAATATAACTACACCGCCACAGCTGGTTGCTTCTACCATTGCAATACCTCCTGCTGGTGTTTCATCAATCACTGCATAGTAGTATAACTCAATTTTGCTATTTTTGCAACCATTTCAGACCATATTTCTTATTTTGGAAATTTCTTACGGAAGCATCTCTCCGAGACGGGTCAGTTTGGAAATCATTTCTGCTTCCGCATCGTTTTTCGTACAGTTTTCCAAAACCATACAAACTGCATATCGTGGCTCGTTTTCCGGAACCAGGGAAATGCCCATGAGATGAAAGGAAGCTCCTGTGCCTGTAGGAATTCTTTCCAGCCGGTACAGAATTGACAGCTCCTGTGTCCCTGCCTTTGTAAACTTCCCAAGGAGTGCCTCTGCTTCTGCTTCGGTCATCAGCTCTACCGATTCGCTCTCATTCCGGTAAAGCACCCTTCCACCGGCATCCGTAAGCTTTTCTTCCACATAGACCTTCGGACAGGTCCCCATGTTTGCACATGCCCCCGCAAACATGGCAGCAGCAACCGGCGTAACGAAGCGGTTTTCTGAAGGAATCACATCCCCAAACGGCGTTGGAATTCCTTTTGGGAAGCAGTCTGCCATCTCCAGTAAGAGTCGTGAACTCTCAAAAACAGCGTATTCACCATAAAACGTCCGGTTAAAGAGCGGCGCATTATCGGCCGCCTCGTATTCCTTTGCCTTCTCCGGCACATAGTCCGGCAACGATACCGAGGCAACCAGCCCTCCGGTGGAAAGGTCAATCACACAGCCTGCAGCGGGATTGGTTCCTCCTTCCTCCAAAAGCTCCACCAATCGGTTTTGTATCGTAGCATTAAGCGTCGTAAACAAATTGTTTCCCGGAAGCTGTGCTCCGCGGATGCGATAAGAAAGCTTTGTGAACTCACCTACCGATGCAGTCAGAAGCTCAATTTCACAAATCGACTCCAAACCGCTTTTTCCGTACTGCGTCTGCCCTACTACATGGGAAAACAGGCGTCCGTATGGGTATTTCCGCACCTCTTCTCCATCCAAAAGCAATGTTACGGCCAACGGATTTCCATTTCTGTCGTAAATCGTTCCCTTTGCATTCTGCTCCGAGAGCTTTTCCTGGCGACGATTGTAGGAATGAAAAATGACTCCTCTTGCTTCGGTAAGGCTAAATACCGTAAAATAAGCCGCCACAAACAGCAGAAGGATACAGCAGGCCGCCATGCAATGCTCCGTCGCCCTGCGTGCCTTTAAAAGAAGCGTGCCGGGAACAAATCCGTCCTTGTAGGCTTTTCGTTCACTACCTGCCTTTGTCCCGTTCTTCTCACCGGTTCGTTCCTGCATTCCCTGAATGAGCATAAACATCAGTACCATGCTTGCTGCCGAGCTGCCGCCGGCACTGACAAACGGGAGCGGTACTCCGGTTGACGGAATCATGCGAATCACGCCTCCGACATTCAAAAGAATCTGTGCCGTAAACATTCCGGCAAATCCGGTAAACACAATCCGGTAATAATCTTCCGTAAACCGCTTCGTCATACGAATTAAAAGGAATAAACAAATCACATAAACAAACAGCACTCCGAGCGCAAACAGTGCTCCCATTTCTTCACAAATTGCCGAGAAAATGTAGTCTGTCGTTACTACCGGAATCTGCTCCGGTGCCCCTGCGTACAAACCGGTTCCGAAAAAGCCTCCGTTTCCAATGGCAAACAGCGACTGAGACAACTGATACCCTTCATTGTCCACGACAGAAAACGGATCCTTCCAAGCAAGCACGCGCACCCGAACGTGATAAAACAGCTTATATGCGAGCGCGCAGGCGATTCCACCACCTGCAATGCCACCAAAGAGCCAGAGCTTCCGTCCGTCGCAGGCATACAACAAAAGCCAGAATACCAGAGCAAACAAAAGAGCTCCGCCAAGGTCTTTGGACGCAACCATAATCAACACATGCGCACCAGCAAGCACAAATACCGCTGCCTTTTCGTACCATTTTTTCGCACGAAGCAGTACCGCAGCACATCCAAAGATAAAGGACAGCTTGACAAATTCAAACGGCTGCATCGGAACCCCAAGGATTTTCACCCAGATTCTGGCACCAAGACGCTCTCCTGCAAATAAAAACACCAAAAGCAGTATGATAAGTCCCAAAGCAAGATACCAAAATCCGTATCGCTCCAGGCGATGCATGGACCGGATAAAGCCCGGGATAAACAGTGCCGCAACCAACGCTGCCACAACAATTGCAAACTGTCGAAACGCTGATTCCGGGTCAAGTCGCGACAGCATCACCCCGCCTACCCCTAACAGCAGAAGCATCAGGTCGAACAAAAGACCGGAAAGCTTCGGATACAGCTTTCGGTATGCAACCGATAACAGCGCATATGCAGCCAGCTGTATCACGAAAAACCAGTAAAACCATACTTCTCCCGTCCGCAAATAAAGCGTATGATAGCAAAGCACGAAAATGGCAACCATTTCCACCTTTCGTACTATGCTTTTCCACCCCTTCGGCTCCTCCTGCCTGTACAAACACCAAAAGGTTTGTGCATCAAATGCAAAAAGAAGTAACGTAATAAAATAATTCCCCAGTGCTAAAAACGCAGTATTCAAATCACTCTACCCCTCTTTTAAAATGTCCCCTTGTATACCCGGCTCCAACCGCGCCATCGGTAAATCCTTTCTCCAGAAGCCTCTTCACAAGCTCCGGTTCCTCAAAGGTAAAATCGAGCCGAAGGGCACGTGGTGACAATCCGGCAATTGCCTTCTCCTCCGTCAAAAGATTTAAGACCTCCGGATTGTAAATCAGATTATAGCAATCCCTGCAGATACACTGCACCGGAAGGTTCTTTCCAACACGGTCCTTTAAGGTAATCGGCTTTGCCGAAGCCTCCGGCCGGCATCCTTTCGTATTTTTCTTCACGCAATGCGTCGAAACCATCAGAAGAATTCTGCCATAAACCACAAAATTCATCCGGGAAATATCCAATGCTTTCAATTCCTTTTCCGAAAGCTCGAACGGTGCCGTGAGCTCAAACCGGCGTTTTCCGAAAAACTCCCGGTAAACCTCCTTTGCTTCGCGGTTCATAATATACAGATTCGAATCCAGCACAATCGTTTTTTCCCGTTCTGTTTCCAGACCACAAAGTAAGGTCAGACCTTCCAGATTTCGTACCAGATATCCATCTGCATATTCGGACACAACCGCCAGCTCCCTTTGCAGTCTCTCCAAGGTATGTGGTCTGCAAATGTGCGGAAGGCAGAAAAACACTTCCTTTCCGCTCCGGTGAAGTTCGGAAAGAGCTGCTTTCTCCGAAGGTCCGAAGCTTTCCGCAAAATCCGTATATATTCTTCGCACGCGCGTCACCCCGGCCGCTGCACGTGCCTGTTCTTTTGTCCGAACGACACAATCCCAGTAGGAATCGCCTCTTTGGACTGAAGCAATTTCCTGCTGCATAGTCTTATCTTTTTCATTCCCATCCTCTTTTTTCGTTCGTACAAAAGCAGACTGCATCGTCTCATAAAGCTCTGCAAATGCCGCCCGGCGAAGCTCATTTAATTTTCCGTTTGGCAAAAAGACCGCATCCGCAAGCTCAACCAGAAGTGTATCAAAATAAAAGGCTTCATTTCCGGTTTTTCCAAGTTGTTTTTTTACCGCTTCCTCCGTTGCCGGAAGCTTTCCTGCCGTCTCGCAGACAAAGCCTTCCACACAGACTGTTACCTTCTCCGGTGATGGCTCTGCAAACGGAACCGGCGGAAGAAGTCCCAAACATGTCGCAGAAAGCTCCAGCCTGCAAGCCTCTCCTGCTTTTGCAAAGAACCTTCCGGAAACCGGAACCTTGTCTTCGGTTTTTACGTAGCTCTGCGCAATCCGGTCCAAAAGTGCCGCGTTTTTCATGCGGTACACCAAATCCCCCTTCTGCGCCTTAAGCTTCGGGAGCATACGTGCAGAAATCTTCTCGCGGCATTTTGCTCCCAAACCAAGTGTAAACTCATAATACGCGGGGATTCCATCCTTCGCACCGTTCTTTTTTCGAAATTCCAGCACATCCTGCGCAGAAACGTCCTCTGACAGCGTAAGCTCTGCCTTTCCGACGGTATCTGCAGTTACCGTTCCAACCAAAACACCGTAATGCCCCGGACGACGCATTGACATAAGCTCCGGTCCGTTTTTCTTTTGAAAACAGCCGGTAGTAAAGCCTCCACGATTGTAAATATCCGAAAGCTCCTCTACCTTCTTCTCGATAAAATCGGGATGTGACGCACAGTACTCCCGATAGCCTTTCGCACCGAGCCTGTCATACAAATCCACACCTTCCCGGTAAGCCGCCGCTACAGCAGCCGCATATTCCGGTCGCTTCATCCGTCCCTCAATCTTAAAGGAGGCTGCCCCGGTTTCCACAAGCTCCGGCAATACCGTAAGCCCGCAAAGATCCTTCGGGCTCAGGAAATATCCTGATTTTCCTTCTTCATTCTGATATTCCATCCGGCACGGCTGTGCACAACGTCCGCGATTTCCGCTTCTGCCGCCAATCAGACTGCTCATCAGACATTGCCCGGAATAACAGTAACAAAGTGCACCGTGTACAAAAACCTCAACTTCACGCTTCGTACTACTGCAAAGAGCAGAAAGCTCCGAAAGCGATAATTCTCTTGCCGGAACCAGTCGCGTCACCGGATAATTGTCAAAAAAAGAAAGACCACCGGCTCCGGTTAAGGTCATCTGTGTACTGGCATGAATCGAGAGCCCCGGAAATTCCTTTGCAATAAAGCGCATTGCACCCACGTCCTGAACAATGGCTGCATCCAGTCCGGCAGCATAAAACGGAGCAAGGAATTCATAAAATGCGTTAAATTCCTGCTCCTTGATTAAAGTATTTACCGTCAAATATAATCTCTTCCTGCGCAAATGTACATAAGAAATCGCCGCAAGGAGTTCGTCTTTGTCCGGATTATCTGCAAACGCACGGGCACCAAAGCTCTGTCCCCCGATATAGACCGCATCCGCACCGGCGCAAAGTGCCGCACGCAGTGCCTCCATGCTGCCTGCCGGAGCTAAAATCTCCGGCTTATATCTAAGGCTTTTGTTTTCCTCCGTCCCCTTTTTCCCGTTAAGCCTTTCAAGCTTTTCCATGATATCCCTCTAACTCTGTTTCTAACCGGATAATGCGCTTTTGTGCCTCAAGATTTTCCGCACGAAGCATCTCGATTTCTTTTTGCGCTGCATCCAGCTTTGTCTGAGCCGTGATGACCTCATGCTTCAGATCAAAAATCTCTCCGCTCTTTGCATCCGCATCTCCACTGGCTTCCTCCATCTGCTTCTTTAACTTGAAATATTCATCCGCCAGATTCAGCTGAATGGAAAGACTCTTCATCTCTGAATCCAGCATACGATAAGAATCCGACTGCTTTACCTCATTGTATTTCGCATTCAGAAAAGCAGCAACCTTCTGTAAGTACTCTTCACTTTCATAGCCCCCGAGGGTCAGCCGTTTTCCATTGATGATTACTTCCACACCGTTCTTTTTATTCATGCGTACTCTCCTATTCTTCACCGGCTTGTGGCGGTGTCAGTCCCAAATGGTAATATGCCTTTGGCAGCACAATTCGTCCGCGTGGCGTTCTCGCAACAAATCCGTTTTGCACCAAAAACGGCTCATAAACCTCTTCGACCGTTCCTGCATCTTCTCCAATGGATACGGCAACCGATTCGATTCCAACCGGACCGCCCCCGAATTTTTCAATCATGGCAAGCAAAAATCTGCGATCCACATGATCCAGTCCCTGCTTGTCCACCTCCAGAAGATCCAGTGCCTTATCCGCAATTTCTTTCGTAACACTTCCATCGCCCTTTACCTGCGCATAATCTCTCACCCGCTTTAGCAGGCGGTTCGCAAGTCTTGGTGTTCCACGCGATCGCCTTGCAATCTCCAGTGCACCGTCCTCGGAAATCTCCGCACCAAGCACTCCGGCCGACCGAAGTACAATCTGCTTTAACTCCTCATCGGAATAAAACTCCAGTCTCGTCACAACTCCAAAACGATCCCTTAGCGGTGCGGTCAGCATTCCGGCTCTTGTTGTGGCTCCGACCAGGGTAAAATGCGGCAGTGTAAAATGCTTGGATACTGCATTTGCGCCCTGACCGATTAAAACATCCATCGTAAAGTCTTCCATGGCAGAATATAAAAATTCCTCCACCTGTCTCGGAATACGGTGAATCTCATCAATAAAGAGTACATCACCCTCATTTAGTTTATATAAAATCGATGCCATATCCCCCGGCTTTTCAATTGCAGGACCGGAAGTGGTACGAATATTGACTCCCATTTCATTTGCAATGATACCGGCAAGTGTCGTTTTGCCAAGTCCCGGAGGTCCGAAAAATAACACGTGATCCAGCGCCTCGCCTCTGGCCTTTGCCGCATCAATGTAGATTTTAAGCATTTCACGCACTTTTTTCTGACCGATATAGTCCGCAAGCAGCTGCGGTCGTAATCCCGCTTCACTCTTCTTTTCGTTTTCCAGCGGCTCTGTCGTAATCAGCCTTCTAGCCATAATTTCTACCCTTTCCTTCGATGAAACGTTCCTATCCCAGCTGACGTAAGCTCAGTCTGGTCAGCTCGTCCTCGGTCATATCCTCCGTAAGTTCAACCGCATTTACGGCAGTCATTGCTTCCTTCTGGGAGTAGCCCAGGGCAACCAGAACCTGAAGAACACTTTCTCGCAACGCCTTCTGTTCCTTCGTGACAGCCTGTCTGATGTCCGGCTTCTTCTCGGAAAAGCTCTCGATAACCTCAGCAACCGAAATCTTATCCTTTAATTCTACAATCAGACGTTCCGCCGTTTTCTTTCCAACTCCCGGTGCAGAGGAAATTCGTTTCACGTCCTCCGTTGCAATGGCAATCTGAAGCTCCTCCGTCCCAACCGAGGAAAGAATCGCAAGTCCGGATTTCGGTCCAACGCCACTGACGGTAATAAGCAGCTTGAATACCTCAAGGTCCTTACGGGACAGAAAACCAAATAAGGTATGTATAAAATCTCGCTTCTTCCCCAAGTCCGACTGCATCCGCATCTGCAGGAGTCACAAAAAGCTCATACGCCACTCCGCCTGCTGTCTCCATTATCACAGAATTGACCGTTGTTTCCGCAACAACACCTCTTATATAAGCTATCATAGTTCCTCTTTTCTGCCAAACACTACTGCTTTGGCACGTTCTATCGGTTCAGCCGCTCAAATCTTCCCTTAGCGACCATAAGTCTTCCTTCGTCCATATAACGGATTACCGAAACAATCGGTATATCCAGCCCTTCCGAAATCTGGAGTGCATTGCTGTTCGGATATTTTTTCAGATAGGCCTCAATCCGCCCAAACAAAATATCATCAATTGCACTGCACGTGTCGCATACCGAACGCTCGGTTGCGCTTTGGAAAAGCTTTCGGCAATAATGACAACGGTTCTGTTTCATGCACTTCTCCTTTCCGGTCTCTGCTTCTATTCTACCATAGATTTCTTTCATTTCAAAGAACTTTTCCGAAAGATTTCATTTCGTTTTATTCCTCCATTTTCAAATCGCAAAGAATATGATAAACTGTGATGGAAGAAGGAGTAACACCATGATACGAAATGAACTTACCTTCACTCCTGCCATCCGGCCTTATATTCCGAATTACGGGGAGTGTAAAAAAACAATTTACTTTGATATTGAAACTACCGGTCTTTCCGCACAAGCTTCTTATGTGTATCTGATTGGCTGTGCTTATGCTGACGAAACGG
>CALZBV010000096.1 GCA_945622055.1 uncultured Clostridia bacterium | reverse complement strand
TGACTTGCCCAACGGATCAAAGTCAGAACCACCCTTACCACCGCCAATCGGAAGACCGGTAAGAGAATTCTTGAAAATCTGCTCGAAGCCGAGGAACTTAATAATACCAATGTTTACAGAAGGATGAAGTCTGAGACCTCCCTTGTACGGTCCGATTGCAGAATTGAACTGTACACGCATCGCATTGTTAACCTGTACCTGTCCCTTATCATCAACCCACGGTACTCTGAACAGAATCTGACGCTCCGGAGTGGTAAGTCTCTCAAGAAGAGCATCTCTTCTGTACTCTTCCTCGTTTGCCTCGATTACAACTCTGAGGGACTCTAACACCTCTTTCACTGCCTGATGGAATTCCGGCTGTGCCGGGTTCTGGTCCACTACTCTCTGGTACACTTCATCAACATAACTCATTTTATTTATTTCTCCTTTCAGAAATGGGTATAAAAAATGCACAGTCATTTAAGCGCAATTCACCTAAGATTAGCTCTTCAGGAACGCCCTTGTACCTGTGCTTCTGAAGACATTATATATCATACCATTCAAAAATGCAAGCACTTTTTTTATTTAATACTTTATTTTGATACATTGCGAATAAATAAGCCTTTTTATTCCCTGTTTTCCAGAAAATCCTTTACCACTTCTGCTGCAATCAAAAGACCGGCCGCCGAAGGCACAAAAGAAATACTTCCCGGAACCGAACGCTTCCGGCTTCCAAAACTCTCCTCCTCCTGACCCGTTGGCGCAAAAGCATCTGTTTCTTCATACAGAGGCTTTCTCGGCTCCTCCTTTGAATACAACACCTTTAGTCCGGTAATCCCTCTCTTTTTCAGCTCTCTGCGCATTACCTTTGCCAGCGGACACACGGAGGTTTTTTCCAGCTTCTCAATTTCAAGCTTTGACGGATCCAGTTTGTTTCCGGTTCCCATACAGGAAATCACCGGAACCTTTGCCTCCCTTGCCCGGACAATAATCTCTATTTTGTCAGTTACCTTATCGACGGCGTACACCACATAATCAAATGCAGTAAAATCAATCTCTCCCTCATTCTCCTGAAGAAAAAAACAATTCCTTACCGTCACCTTCGTATCAGGACAGATTGAATGAATACGCTCTGCCATTACCTCTGTCTTTCGCCGTCCGATGGTATCATTGGTCGCAATAATCTGGCGGTTCAGATTCGACTCACTCACCGTATCATTGTCAATTAACGTAAACGAACCGATTCCGGCTCGTGCCAGTGCCTCTGTAACATAGCCTCCTACTCCGCCGATTCCAAACACCGCCACATGCTTTTCGGCAAGCTTTTCCATTGCCGCATTGCCCAGAAGCATCGCTGTTCTTTCAAAGGATTTTCTCATACCCGCTCCTTTCCGTCATTTCTCAAGCTTTTCTGCGCCTTCAGGTTGCAACAAAGGACACAGAACAGCCTCTGTTCTGTGTCCTTTTGTTATTTTCTGCTTTTTCAAAAGCTTTTTCTTAATTCTGTTTCTTACTGACACCGGCTGTCTGCAAACTGCTTAATATTTGAAGCGTTTACGTATTTTTTCACTTCATCTCCATTTACCACAATCAGGGTCGGAGCCTGCATAATGCCATACTTGCTTACTAAATCAAGAGCCTCTTCTGCATCTACTGTCTCGTAGTCAACATCCTTTAAGAACTCCTTTGCAATCTTACAGTTCGGACAGGTCTTTGTCGTAAATAACATTACCTTGCTCTCTTTGTTTGCGGAAATCTCCTCCATCTTCGTATGCACTTCACTCTGAAGGGTAATGGTATTCGTTGCTGCATTTAAACCGTCATCCATTTTTCTGGAGGTTGCGATGTCATAAAGCTTACGGTTCTTGTACTCCTGAGACTTACCCTCGTTCCAGTTCTGTACCGGACGGTAGTAACCGGTAATTCTGGAATAAACCTCTGCATTTGCACCACAATGCGGACATACAAACTGCTCACCGGAAAGGTACCCATGCGTCTTACAGATGGAGTAGGTCGGAGACAGGGTGTAGTACGGAAGCTTGTAATTCTTTGCAATCGTACGAACAAGCTTTGCAGCTGCCTGCCAGTCCGGAAGCTTCTCACCGAGGAAGCCGTGGAATACGGTACCGGAAGTGTAAAGTGTCTGGAGCTCATCCTGCGTATCCAGTGCCTCGAAAATATCTGCGGTGTAGTCCACCGGAAGATGTGAACTGTTCGTGTAGTACGGGGTGTCTCCCGGGTTTCCTGCGGTAATAATCTCCGGGAAACGCTTCTTATCATGCTTTGCAAGACGGTAGGAGGTTGACTCTGCCGGCGTTGCCTCAAGATTATAAAGATCACCGTACATCTCCTGATAATCACTCAGACGCTCTCTCATGTGATTCAGAACACGCTTCGTAAACTCCTGCGTCTCCTTGCTGGTCATATCCTTGCCAATCCATTTCGCATTCAGACCGGCCTCGTTCATACCAAGAAGACCAATCGTAGAGAAGTGATTTTCAAATGTTCCGAGGTAACGCTTCGTGTACGGATAGAGACCCTCATTCAGAAGCTTCGTAATAACGTCTCTCTTTACCTTAAGCGAACGCGCAGCAATATCCATCATGCGGTCTAAACGCTGGAAGAAATCATACTCATTCGATGCAACATAGGCAATACGCGGCATATTAATCGTTACAACACCGACAGAACCGGTACTCTCACCGGAGCCGAAGAAACCACCGGTCTTCTTACGAAGCTCACGAAGGTCAAGGCGCAGACGACAGCACATGGAACGAACATCGCTCGGCTGCATGTCACTGTTGATATAGTTGGAGAAATACGGAGTACCGTACTTCGCAGTCATCTCAAACAGGAGACGGTTATTCTCGGTGTCAGACCAGTCAAAATCGCTCGTAATGGAATAGGTCGGAATCGGATACTGGAAACCACGGCCATTGGCATCGCCTTCAATCATAATCTCAATGAAGGCCTTGTTTACCATATCCATTTCCTTCTTACAATCGCCATAAGTGAAATCCTGCTCTACGCCGCCAACGATACACGGAAGATTAGCAAGGTCTGCCGGTACGGTCCAGTCCAGAGTAATGTTGGAGAACGGAGCCTGTGTGCCCCAGCGGCTCGGTGTATTTACACCATAAATGAAGGAAGATACACACTGCTTCACTTCACGATAGGAAAGATTGTCAATCTTTACAAACGGTGCAAGGTAAGTATCAAAGGAGGAGAAGGCCTGTGCGCCCGCCCACTCGTTCTGCATGATTCCGAGGAAGTTTACCATCTGATTACACAGTGTGGAAAGATGCTTTGCCGGAGAAGAGGTAATCTTTCCCGGGATTCCACCGAGTCCTTCCTTAATCAGCTGCTTTAAGGACCAGCCTGCACAATATCCGGTCAGCATGGAAAGGTCATGAATGTGAATATCTGCATTGCGGTGTGCGCTTGCGATTTCCTCATCATAAATCTCAGACAACCAGTAGTTTGCAGTAATTGCTCCGGAGTTATGAAGAATGAGACCGCCAACGGAGTAAGTAACGGTAGAATTCTCCTTTACTCTCCAGTCCTCTTCCTTTACATAGCTGTTTACAATTTCCTTATAGTCCAGAATTGTAGACTTCATGTTACGGATCTTTTCGCGGTTCTTACGATACAGAATGTAAGCCTTTGCAACATCCGTATACCCGGTGCTCTCCAGTACATGCTCAACACTATCCTGGATATCCTCGACCGTTACCGTGTTGTCCTTAATCTTCTCCTGAAAATCAGAAGTAACACGAAGTGCCAAAAGATTAATAATCTCATCGTTATAAGACTTTTTCGTTGCAACGAATGCCTTCGTAATCGCATCACTAATCTTTGCTAAATTGAATTCAGCTACCTCTCCGTCACGTTTTACTACACTAATCATTGTTTTGCTCCTTTCGTACTGCCCTTCTCTCAAAAGCACTGAACGCTCAATGCCTCTTTATCTTTACAGTCTGCTTTTCAAGCGACTGTCTGCTTCGTTGGTATTATCATACCACGCATTTTCCATTTCGTCAACAGAAAAACCACCATATCTAGAAAAATTTTTTTGTCCATGCCCCTAGATATAGTGGTTTGTTATTTTTGAGAATCATACGAAAGACCTATTGACATGAATTTCCGGACTCTCCAAACAGCTGTCCGTAAAGGTCCTTTGGCAGATAAGCCGTTATTTTCGTGCCCTCTGCCACATACTCCTCTGACAGAAGCTGTCCGTATTTTCGAATCAGATTCAGCTTGCTTCCATCTGCATATGGGATAACACATTCCGTATAAATCTTACTTGCCCGAAGGAGCTCTGTAATCCCGTCCAATAGCTCTGTAAGGCCATCTCCGCGCTTTGCACTGATTCTGACCGTTTTATCTGCACGAAAATCCCTGCAGGTCTGTGAATGCTCCAAAAGATCCTGCTTGTTAAATGCGGTCACAACCGGCTTGTCCTTAACGCCGAGCTTTTCCAGCGTTTCATATACAATATGCATCTGCGCATCCATATCCGGGTTTGATGCATCCACAACATGTAGTATAAGATCTGCGTACTTTGCTTCCTCGAGTGTCGAACGGAACGCATCCACAAGATGATGTGGGAGCTTTCGGATAAATCCTACCGTATCCGTGAGCAATATCTGTTCTCCACCCTCCGGCTTAAATGCCCTCGTTGTCGTATCCAGCGTTGCAAACAGCTTGTTTTCCGAGAGCACCCCTGCATCCGTTAAGGTGTTGAGTAGTGTTGACTTTCCTGCATTTGTATATCCCACAATGGCAACCACCGGAGAACGGTTCTTCTCACGCATCATTCGCGCAATCTCCCGATTTTTCTTTACCTGTTCCAGTTCACGATTTAGCGAGGAAATACGCGCCTTGATTAAACGGCGGTCAATCTCCAGCTTTTTCTCACCCGGACCTCTGGTTCCGATACCTCCTGTGGCACCGGCAGCACCACCACCGATACGGGACAATGCACTGTGGCTTCCAATCAGCCTTGTCGCGCGGTACCGAAGCTGTGCAAGCTCAACCTGAAGCTTACCCTCAGCTGTTTTGGCATGCTGGGCAAAAATATCCAGAATCAGCATTGTCCGGTCCATTACCTTACACTCCAGGGCATCCTCCAGATTCTTCATCTGTGCCGGAGAAAGCTCATCATCACAGATAATACCGTCCGCTTCGCAAACAATCAGCTGCTCCTTTACTTCCTCAATCTTTCCTTTTCCGATATAGGTTCCCGGATGTACTGCCTCGCGGTTCTGTACTACCGTTCCAACCGCCTCTGCACCGGCAGTACGAACCAGCTCCTCCAGTTCCAGCAGTGAAATATCCGTATCATCCTTTTCACTGACACGAACCCCGACCAGAATCACCCGTTCCTTTTTATCTTCATTTTCAAAAAACTCTGCCATAAACCTTCCTCATTTCTTAATAAAGCATCGCATCCAGCAGCTTTAGTTCCTTTAAAAGTGCCTCATTTTCCGGAAATAATTCCGAAAAACGTTTCGCATAATCATACGCGTCACGATACTCACCCAGCTTCTCCAATAAAACTACCTGATTAAACAACAGCTCCTCTTCGTTTTGCTTGTTGCAAAAATTAAGACCTTTCTTAACGTTTTCCAGTGCCAAAGCATACTCTCCCTGTGCAGAAAAACAAAGAGCAAGCTGATTGTATGCAAAAGCATCCTCCGCACCTGACCCGGAAATGTATTTTTGATAGCAGTCTGTTGCAGCTGTATACTCTTCCCGTTCCATACGAAGCTCGCCCAGATAATAGTATGCCTCATTTATTCCATTCTCTCCGGCCTGTTCAAAGAGTTCCTCTGCTTTTTTTGTCTCCTTCACAGCCAAAAGCTCCATTGCCAGAAAAAAAGCCTCCTGTGCGGACAAATGATCCAGCTTTGCAGCATTTTTCAATGTCCTGATTCGTTCCTCTTCCTTACCTGCACTAAATAGTGCATTTATCTTTCCAAAATAAAACTCAAACACAAGGGGATTCTTATCAATTGCACAATCAAAATCAGCTATGCTTCCTTTCAGATCACCGGATTCATACCGAAGCAGTCCTCTCTTATAAAAATCTGCAGCCGTACCGTTCTCCGCTGTCAGCCAGGTTTCATAAAGACGAAGCGCATTTTCCTTATCCCCAAGCAGGCCATAAGCTTCCGTAAGATAAATCACTATCTCCTCATTAAGCTCCGCAAGCAGCTCCTCCGCGTATGCTTTCTCGAAATATTCCTTTGCAAGAGCATACTCGCCCTCATGAAAATAGGTGATTCCGATGCCATAATTGGCTCTTTTGTTATTCATCCGCACTAATTCCATGCTGTTATCCAAAAGCATCCATTCCAAAGCCGAACGTGCCTCGCCGAACCGTTCCAGTTGAATTAATGTCATTCCCTTTTCAATATAGTATTCTGCTTTATTGGGATTTAAGGAAAGCGCTGTCTCAAACTGCTCCAGCGCTTCCTCATAGGCTCCGTTTTCATAGGCCTTTATTCCGTTTTTATATGCGTTTCCCGCACCGCCGCAGCCGGTTAGCAAAAGTGCGCCGGCCATAATGCAAACGAACGTTTTCTTAATATACATTCCTGGTCCTTCCCTTTATACCGGTTCAAACATTACACCTCAATTATCTACGGCCAATTGCCCCTGCGCGGACGATTTACCGTAATCACCCGATTTAACTCCAGATTTGCCGTCAGCACGAAGCGCATCTCATCACGATACTCCGGCTTTGCAAAATAATATGCATATGTGTCAATCAAAAGAAATAAATCTGCCGTTCTACCCTCCAGCTTGAAATTCATAAAACCCATCGGTGCATACTTATTCCAGATATCCTCCGGAGAAATATGAGTCGAAAGCGTCTTCGAACGATAAATCGAAGTATTCTCACCGTATTCGCAATACCAGCGCGGTATTTCCTGCTGGGCATTGGCCGGAAGCTTCCGGTTCTTCAGCTCAATTCTCTCCTGATTGGATACAAACCGGTAATGCTCACCCCTTCTCTGACAATTCGGCACACAGCAGCTGTTTACCAGCAGCTCACATTTTTCCTTATGTTCAATCTTCTCCAGAAGCTCCCACTTATTGTTCAGATTGTAATCCAGAACAACAATATTATAATCCTTTTTCAGCTCCTCATTCAGCTTACCCATATCCTTGATTTCCTTACAGGTAGAGCTGGTAAGCTTAAACCCCGGGTAATTTGCCCTGAGATATTCCTCCAGAATCGGAGAAACAACAATAACCTCATTCATTCCGTTATTTGCAGTCTCCAGACAGAAATTACAGTATGGGTCCGCCAGATCCTCCTTCGTAATCAACGGGCTCGTATATGTATAACGGATTGCAATGCCCAGCTTGTTTGCATTATAGATTACCGTCCGGATATAATCTGCATTACACTGGTCCCCACTTCCTGAAAATCTTCCTCCGTTCCAAAGAGATACCGGAAACTCACCAAAAAACGATGCAATCTCAAGTCCCTCCCTGAAATACTCCGGAGACTTCTTCATCAAATCCACCAGAAGCATATTCAACGGGAAATTATAACGTAAACCCGGCAAATGGAACCGGACCTTCTGTACCTTCTTCTGTTCTTCCATCATGCAAAACTCCTTCCCCAATTCCTGCATAATCTTCCGATTTTCTCAGGCATCCTTCATCAGGCTCTTCAAAGCATTATTCCAACATATTTCTCCGGTTGCCGGAGACTTCATAATGGGTATGATTATATCAGATTTTCTCTTGAAATTCAACCCACTCTGCAGTACGGTTTGTTTGCTAATATGTTACATTTATAAATCAGTTGTAATTCCATACATAAGAATATCTCCTTGGCGAGTCAAATAGGAATTTTCTAACTATAATTCATCCGATATACTCGTCAGACCATAGTTGAACTTCCACATAATGCTTTCCAATAGAATCCAGGAAATCATCAAAATCACCATTTTGTTCAGCCAATATATTTCTTAGATCTTGCGTTGTAAGCACCTTCACATATCCATTCTTACCATATTCTGCACCACTGTCGCCAAAAGTAAAACTAATATGTTTTTCATCTATGATATTTAACGGTATTCGAGTTTCTATACCATTTCCAAACCATTCCGACAGATAATTGCTACCTTCAAGAACAAATGATAATGGATGTTCTGTCTTCGGCTTACCACCAAGCTTTACAAACTCATTATATAAATACTCGTCTTGAGTTTTTCGCAGACTATAATAATTATCAAAATCCGAGAATCTATAAAATGCTGTTGTTTCAGGATGTGTATCCGAAAGCTCCTTTGCCAACTGAAAAGCTTCTTCTTTTGATAGTCTCATTATATTCTTTAGCGGAACACAATCCGGATGACAATAATTCACAAGTACTAATTTATTCATTTCAATCATTTTATTGCCTCCCCTATCCTTCAAGAAATTTGAAGTTATAACCAATCAAGCAACCAATATCCCCAGGAATAACTCATTCCATTCATCAGCAGATTTCTTTAATACAATAGTACCTTCAACACCTTCATTTTTATAAGTCAAAATTCCATTTTCTATATTTACAATATCATATCCTTCTTCCCAAAAATCAGGCCGAAACTGTCATCAGAAGTGTTCCGCATACCAGAAGCAGCAGTCCAAGCGCCGCCCGCTTCTTCAGTTTTTCTTTTAAGAATACTCCGGAAAACACAATGGTAACAAGAATACTCAGCTTATCAATCGGAACAACAACACTCACAACAC
>CALZBV010000095.1 GCA_945622055.1 uncultured Clostridia bacterium | reverse complement strand
TACCGCAATCGACGAGGAGAACACAAGGGCCTATGACCATTTTGTCGTAGAGCTTGCGGAGGATCTGATGCCGTTTATGGAGGCCAATTATTCTGTTCTGACAGGCAAAGAAAATACTGCAGTGGCAGGCTTTTCCATGGGTGGAAGAGAGACGCTTTCCATTGCCTTTGCGCGTCCGGGTCTTGTTGGATATGCGTGTGGTATTTCTTCTGCACCGGGTATGGTACCGGGCAAGGATCATTTCATGGATCATCCGGGTATGTTTACTGAGGATCAGATAAAGTTTGCGGCTGGTGAGGCTCCGTACCTTCTGATGAACTGCAGTGGCGATAAGGACAGCGTAGTCGGCAAGTTTCCGTTAAGCTATCATGAGCTTATGGTGAAAAACGGGGTGTCGCATGTATGGTGGGAGATTAAGGGCTCCGATCACGGCGAGCCTGCAATTTCCTCCGGATTGTATAATTTCTGCAAGTACGTTTTTCAGAAGGAACAGTAATTTGTAAGATGAAACAGCCTGGTGCCCGGCGCACAAAAGAACGTTACCGGCTTTTGTGTTCCGGGTGCTTTTTTCTGCTTTTTAGGGTTGTGTTTTTGAAATAGGTTAGGTATAATGTAATATCAGGGGTATGGTGCTTTTTTGAGAAAATGAGCAGCCATAGCCGTATGCGGATTGCTGTTGTATTAGGTATGATGCAGGTCGCATAAGATAATATGAATGCTTAGGAAAGAACGTATAAGCTTACGGGAGGAGTATTATGGATTTTTTGAAGGCAATTTTGCTTGGATTGATACAGGGGATTGCAGAGTTTTTACCGATCAGCAGTTCGGGACATCTGGCCATCTTTAAAAATGTGCTTGGCTTTAATTCCGAAACCGGTCTGCTCTTTGATGTGTTACTTCATATCGGCACGCTGGCAGCAGTTTTTGTCTGCTTCTATAAGGATATCTGGGAGCTGATTAAGGAGGGCTTTGCAATTATCGGTCAGTTTTTTATGAGCCTGACGGGCTTTTTCAAAACGAAGAAGTGGAAGCCGGTTGTGACGACTCCTTATCGCAGATTTGTGATGCTTATCATCGTTTCCACGATACCGACCGGTATTCTCGGAATTCTGTTAAAGGATGTGATTGAAGCAGCATCCGCAACACTTCTGGTTCCGGGGCTTCTGCTTTTAATCAATGCGGTTTTACTTTTTATTTCAGATAAGCTTAAGGACGGCAACGTTACGGAAAAGGATGCGACGTATAAGAAGGCACTTGCAATCGGTACGGCGCAGGGCTTTGCAACCTTTCCGGGAATTTCCCGTTCCGGAACAACGATTACGGCCTGCATCGCCTGCGGATTTACCAGAGAATTTGCAGTTAAATATTCGTTCATCATGTCAATTCCGGCGATTCTTGGCGCACTTGTCCTGGAGCTTCTGGATTTTGAAAGGGAAGTGATTACAACGCCGCAGCTGCTTCAGTATGCTGCCGGTACGGTAGTTGCCGGAGTGGTTGGATATATCTGTATTAAGACAATGCTTGTCCTTGTTCGCGGTAAGAAGTTTAAGTATTTTGCATATTATTGCTTTGCAATGGGTGCGTTTGCCGTAATGTTCAGCTTTTTTGCCTAGCAGGGTATCAAAGGAAAATTAAGGAGGAATTCACATGGCGTCCCAGAAAAAAGGGAAGAGTACAGCCGGTCGGAGCACCGCACGGGGAGGTAACCCGGCAAGAAGCAGAGCCGGTTCGGCCGGAGCGCAAAGAAGCAGCTCCAATGTGAAAAAAAAATCAAACGGTTCGCGGGTTGTGCATGATGCAGCTTTTTTTGAGCTGCAAAATGAAATCATATTAATGGTTGTTCTTGTTATTTCGGTGCTTTTACTGTTGAGTAATTTTAAGCTCGGAGGTGCCGTCGGCAATGCCGTAAACGGGTTTATGTTCGGTATGTTCGGAATGCTTAATTATCTGTTTCCGATTCTTTTGTTCTGCGGAACTGCGTTTTATCTGGCAAACCGGGGCAACCGTGTGCTGCTGCCGAAGATGCTGTATCTGTGCGGGATGCTGTTTATGGTAACGGCACTGATTCAGCTGATGACAAGATATTCTCCGGACCAGCTGGCAAATGCTGCAGGGCAGGGTTCTTTGGCACTGAAGGATTATTTTACCCTTGCGAAGCAGTATAAAAAGGGTGGAGGAATCGTCGGCGGCATTGTATGTTTTGTATTTGAGCCTTTGTTTGGTCTTGTTGGTTCTTTCGTTGTGACGTTTGCGTTACTGCTTGTGTTTTTTATGCTGTTTTCGAGAAAGGCTATTTTTGCGTGGATTGCACGCATCAGCTCCGAGCGCTATGCAGAGCATAAGGTGCACGCCGATGAGCGAAGAGAGTATTACGAGCAGCGTCAGGCAGAACGGGAGCGCATTGTTGAGGAAAAGCGGAAAGCAATGGGGGAGCGCCGTGCAAAGACCTTTCTTCTGAGCGAGGAGGAAAGAATGGCAATGGCAGGTTCTTCGGAGCATATGTTTGCGTCCGAAACAAAAAAGGAAAAGAAGGAAGCTGCCAAGGAAACAAGAAATTTCTTCGGTGGAAAAACTCCGACCGGAGAGTATGTATACGGTTGTGAGCCGTTTAATCCGGTAACCGGAGAGGTTTTACGAAAACCGGAAAGAAAAGAGGAAAAGAGAAGAAGCGCTGTAGCTTCTAAGGCTGTAGTACGCACAAATCCTGAAGAGCAGAAACAGCCGGAGCTGATCCCTTTGGAAAAACGTGCAGAGGCCATAGAACGGACAATGGAAATGCGCCCGGTAGAAAGAGAGCGTACGTTTTCAATTACGAGACCGGTGGAAAATGAATCTACATCCGTAGTAAATCAGCCTCAAGCAGAAGAACAGGCAACCGGACCGGCCGTGGCAAAGCGCCGCGGACCGACGGTAGCAGAAGAGCTGATGGCACTCGGAATGGAAAAGGATCGCCAGACGTCCGGTGGAAAAACATACTTTGAGGTTTCTCCAAATACTCCGAAAAAAGAAGAGGCTGTAGTGAATTACGATGCTGTTGAGCAGGCGGACAGCCCTCTTCCGACGAAAGAGGAGCTTTCCGGAGGTGGGAAACAGACGGTAACAACGAATGCTTCCGGTTCAGATCCGGTAGAGCCGATTTCGGTAGAAGAAACCGAGCCGGTTGTGAAGTACGAATTTCCGTCGACAGAGTTATTGAAAAAACCGAAGGCTTCCAAGGGAATTGATGAGGGAGAGCTTGCGGAGACTGCGATGAAGCTTCAGTCAACACTAGACAGCTTTGGTGTCCGGGTTACCGTAAATAACGTAAGCTGCGGTCCGTCTGTGACCCGGTATGAGCTTTTGCCGGAGCAGGGCGTTAAGGTAAGCAAGATCACAAGTCTTGCGGATGATATTAAACTGAATCTTGCTGCCGCAGATGTGCGAATTGAGGCACCAATCCCAGGGAAAGCTGCAGTTGGTATTGAGGTCCCAAACAAGGAGAATTCCACGGTATTTCTGCGTGAGCTTATAGAATCCAAGGAATTTCAGTCGCATCCGTCCCGTGTTGCGTTTGCAGTTGGTAAGGATATCGGAGGACAGACCGTTGTAACGGACATCGCGAAAATGCCGCATCTTTTGATTGCGGGAGCAACCGGTTCCGGTAAATCCGTCTGCATCAACACCTTAATTATGAGTATTCTGTACAAGGCCGATCCGAACGAAGTCAAGTTGATTATGGTTGACCCTAAGGTAGTTGAGCTTTCTGTTTACAACGGAATTCCGCATTTGATGATTCCGGTTGTGACGGACCCGAAAAAAGCAAGTGCAGCACTCAACTGGGCGGTTATGGAGATGACCGACCGTTACAACAAGTTTGCTGAGCTTGGAGTTCGTGATTTAAAGGGGTACAATGAGCGCGTGGAGAATGCTGCGGCTCAGGGACTGGAGGAGGAGAAGTACAAGCGTCTTCCGCAGATTGTTATCATTGTGGACGAGCTTGCAGATCTCATGATGGTTGCACCGGGCGAGGTAGAGGATTCCATCTGTCGTCTGGCTCAGCTGGCACGTGCAGCAGGCCTGCATCTGGTTATTGCAACGCAGCGGCCATCGGTCAACGTTATTACCGGTGTTATTAAGGCAAATATTCCGTCCCGAATTGCATTTGCAGTTTCTTCCGCGATTGATTCCAGAACGATTCTGGATGGCGCCGGGGCAGAAAAGCTTCTCGGAAAGGGAGATATGCTGTTCTTCCCGTCCGGATTTTCTAAGCCGGTGCGTGTACAGGGTGCCTTTGTGTCGGATAATGAGGTAAGTGCTGTAGTTGATTTCTTAAAAGCACAGACCGACGGTACCACGGTAAATCATGATGTGATGAACAAGATTCAGTCTATGCCGTCTGCTGCAGAGGGTGGTTCGGAAGCAGGCGGGAACGGTGGCTTTGATGAATATTTTGCTGATGCGGGAAAGCTGATCATCGAAAAGGACAAGGCTTCCATCGGCATGCTTCAGAGGGCATATAAGATTGGCTTTAACCGCGCCGCACGAATTATGGACCAGCTGGCAGAGGCCGGTGTGGTAGGACCTGAGGAAGGAACAAAGCCTCGCAAGGTGTTAATGAGTGCGGAGGAATTTGAGAACTTTTTACAGGCAAATTGAGTTTAGAGACTACCGGGTTAAAACTTGTCTTTTGGAATGCAAAGCAGGAAGAGAGTCGTTTTGCTTTCTTTACGAAAAAAGAATAATGTGTCAGGCACAGGAGGAAATGGTATGAAGACGGATATTGAAATCGCACAGGAGGCAAAAATGCTTCCCATCAGGGAAGTGGCAGCAGGTCTTGGACTTACGGAGGATGATCTGGACCTTTACGGAAAGTATAAGGCTAAGGTTACGGACGAGCTTTGGGATAAGGTGAAGGACCGTCCGGAGGGGAAGCTGATTTTAGTGACTGCAATCAACCCGACTCCGGCAGGCGAAGGAAAGACCACGATTACGGTTGGTCTCGGGCAGGCGTTCGGCAAGCTTGGAAAAAAGGCAGTCATTGCACTTCGTGAGCCTTCCCTCGGACCGTGCTTTGGTATCAAGGGCGGTGCGGCAGGAGGCGGATACTCCCAGGTAGTTCCGATGGAGGATTTAAATCTTCATTTTACCGGGGATTTTCATGCAATTACTTCTGCAAACAACCTTCTTGCAGCGATGCTTGATAATCATCTTCAGCAGGGCAATACGCTTCGCATCGATCCGAAGCAAATTGTCTGGAAGCGTTGTCTTGATATGAATGACCGTGCGCTTCGTAATATCGTCATCGGAATGGGCAAAAAGACGGATGGTGTCGTAAGAGAGGATCATTTTATTATTACGGTTGCGTCCGAGATTATGGCGATTCTTTGCCTCGCACTGAATATGGACGATTTAAAGGCACGTCTCGGAAGAATTATCGTTGCATACGATTACGACGGAAATCCTGTGACCGCCGAGCAGTTAAAGGCAGTTGGTGCAATGGCTGCACTGTTAAAGGATGCACTCCGTCCGAACCTGATTCAGACGTTAGAGCATACTCCGGCGATTGTTCATGGAGGACCTTTTGCAAACATTGCGCATGGCTGTAATTCGGTTCGTGCAACGAAGACTGCATTAAAGCTTGCAGATTATGTCATCACGGAGGCAGGCTTCGGTGCTGACCTCGGTGCTGAAAAATTCATGGATATTAAGTGCCGTATGTCCGGACTTAAGCCGGATGCGGTTGTTCTGGTTGCTACCGTACGTGCGTTAAAGTACAATGGTGGTGTGGCAAAGGCAGACCTTTCTACCGAGAACGTTGAGGCTTTAAAGAAGGGTATTGTAAATCTGGAAAAGCACATTGAAAACCTTCAGAAGTTTGGTGTTCCAGTCGTTGTTACCTTAAATCAATTTGTAACGGACTCAGATGCTGAGCTTGCATTTGTAAAAGAATTCTGCGAAAGTAAAGGTGCTGAGTTTGCTCTTGCAAAGGTTTGGGAGCATGGTGGAGAAGGTGGTGTGGAGCTTGCCAATAAGGTGCTTGAAACACTAGAGAAAAAGAAGAGTGATTTTCATGTGCTTTACGAGGATAACCTTTCCATTTGTGAGAAAATCGAAAGGATTGCAAAGGAGATTTACGGTGCAGGAAGCGTGACGTATGATTCCGCAGCAAAGAAGGCCATTCAGAGAATCGAAGCACTTGGATTTTCGAATGTGCCAGTATGTATGGCAAAGAACCAGTATTCCTTATCCGATGACCAGACAAAGCTCGGACGTCCGGAGGGCTTTAACATTAATATTCGTGAGGCGTATATTTCCGCGGGTGCAGGCTTTGTGGTTGCGATTACCGGTACGATTATGACGATGCCGGGACTTCCGAAGACACCGGCTGCGGAGCGCATTGATGTGGATGAAGCCGGAAAAATTACGGGACTGTTTTAAGAGGTTGCATGCAAAATTTCTACGCTGGGCGAGTCGCCTGTGACTGTTTAGAATGTGCGAGTGCGCCTCCTACGGAGTGCAAAGGCGGAACAGAAGTGTTCCGCCTTTATCGACATAATAGTTTCTTCACCTTTAGACAGTAACGGAAAAAATCCTTGTGTGATAAAATTTGAAATTGACAGGGCACTTTGAATTTTATGAAGCGAATGGAGAAAACATGAAGATAGTAATTATACATGGTCAAAGTCATAAAGGCTCAACATACCATATAGCTCATATGTTGGCAGAGAAAATAAGTAGTGATATAAAAGAATTTTTTCTTCCAAAAGATTTTGGAGAGTTTTGTGTAGGCTGTACAAAGTGTTTTACTGAATCCGAGACAAAATGTCCGCATTATGAAAAACTAAAGCCTCTTACTGATGCAATGGATGAAGCAAATGTCATTATCTTGGCCAGCCCGGTTTATGTATATCATGCGACTGGGGCGATGAAGGCTTTTTTAGACCATTATGGATACAGATGGATGGTGCATAGTCCGGAAGAATCTATGTTTAAGAAGCAGGGAGTATGCATATCCACAGCTGCCGGAGCCGGTATGAAATCGACCAATAAAGATATGATGGACAGCTTGTTTTTCTGGGGAGTAGCCAAAAGATATAAATACGGAGCAGCTGTTGCGGCGGTCGATTGGAACGGCGTAAGCGAAAAGAAAAAGAGAGTAATTGACAAGACAACATCAGGTATTGCAAAGAAAATCATACATAATTCGGGAAATGTAAAGCCAGGGATAAAAACCAAGGGAATGTTTTGGATTATGCATTTAATGCAGAAGAATGGTTTTAATCCTCGTGATGTTGAATATTGGAAATCAAAGGGATGGACAGAGAAAAAGAGACCTTGGAAATAGATCTTGTATATTTGGTTACGAAGATGGCAGAAGAGGAAAGCCATTTATAAGGAAAATCACCAGACTGCATTTGTGTTCATTTTGGCCTACAAGGGAAATTCTGTCAGTTGTGCAATGCGTAGAAGATGATTATGACAAGTTGATTCAAATATGTGATGCGTTGGAGCAAACGACTCGATTTGTTATTAATGGCGGATGAGCGAGAGGTTTACAGGATGCAGGAAAAATAACAGCAGAAATTGCAAAATACAAAGCGGAAACTGAGGTTGAAAAATATCATGTGATTCAAGACAGATTGTTTATGTCGGACTATGACAGATATTTGTTAGAACTCGAAAAAGTACGAAAATATAGGTACTAGAAATTTGAAGTTGATGGAGTGAATTTTTAATGGGAGTATTTGATAGATTTAAGAAGGCCACAAAAGAAAGTTTATTAAAATATTTACAAAACAGAATTTCCGATAATTCAAGTCTGGAAGATATTGTAAGTGTGTTTGAGGAGATGTGTAGTATACCGATTAAAGAAGATATGATTCTGTTTGAAACAGGGACTTATACTTTTACAGGTGAACCGATGTTTAACTTTTCTTTAGTTAGACAATTCCCTAATGATGAGGAAGAATATTATCAAATTCATGTGGATGTGTTATATATGCCGACAGAGGAAAATAAAGATTTTGAACGAACTATATGGAATGAGGATATTGAAGAAAATATATTTAACTATATCAAAAAAACGCCAGAGTTTAGTTTCTGTAAAGATAAAGAATTCAGCAAGTTAGAAATATATTTGGATGAAACCTAAAGCAAAATTTCAGTTAGTAGGTGTATCGTTATGCCGACACTCACAAGCTGCGCTTGTTAGTTATCGCGGCGAGAGTGAAAATATGTAGGAACTTATAGGAATATGGAGGAAGGAGATTGATGTATGGAAGAAAAAGAGAAGTCTAAAAGATTGAAAAATCTTTTGATAGCGATTATTGCAATTGCGATTATAGCCGTACTCGTATAGTTGATCCTTATTGTTCCAATTAGGAGATATTATGAAAATAATACATGGGCAACAATTAGAATCACCGGAGAATCTCACACAGATACAGATGAAGCCTTTTATGAGGATAGAGAATGTTTGAAAGGTGATCGAATCTCTATGGGGAACATTAGCTTAGAGATAACTCAAATAACGCATGACGGAGAAGTATACTTTGATGTAGTTAGAGGTACTATTACAGATAATCGGTGTAATGAAATTAATCAGGATTCTCTTATTAAAGGAGTAAAAAAAGATTATACAAATAAGGATACAGTATTTTCGCTTGAAGTGATAGGTAACAGATATCGGTAACTTTCAGTGAGCCGGTGTGTTTAAATGAGAGACGAATCTTGCTAATGTAAGTCAAGTACTTTTTAAAAGTTTTTGAGAAAACTTTTACT
>CALZBV010000094.1 GCA_945622055.1 uncultured Clostridia bacterium | reverse complement strand
GAAGCCTTACAGCTTGCGCATCGTGAGGATCTGATTGGTTATGATAAGAAGTGCCTGATCCGTCCGTCTGTTCCGGGGAAAAATACGGGGAAAGGAAGAAATGCAGGAAAAGAGAGTGATGCCGGGAATACTGCAGGACCGGGAAGAAATACCGGGAAAGGAAGGTCTGCCGGAGCCGGAAAGCCAAAGAAAACCATCCGGAATGTGCATAAAAAGGCTGCAAGGAAGAGCAAAGGAGCAAAAAAATGATAGAGCGTTTTTACCCCTGTGAGATGCGCGACAGTGCTTATGAGGTGGAATATGAGGAGTTTTACGAAAAAGGCTACCGTGGCATTTTGTTCGACATAGATAATACGCTTGTCGGACACGGAGCTGAGGCGGATGAGCGTGCAATTGCACTTGTAAAGAGATTAAAGGAAACAGGCTACCGTATCTGCTTTGTTTCCAACAATAAGGAGCCAAGAGTAAAGAGCTTTTGCGATGCACTTGATGCTCCGTACGTGTACAAGGCAGGAAAACCAAAGGGAGACGGTTATTCAAAAGGACTTGAGCTTCTTTCACTTCCAAAGGAGCAGGTGCTTGCAATCGGTGACCAGATTTTTACCGATACGTGGGGGGCAAATCGTGCCGGAATTACGTCTATTTTGGTAGGACAGCTCGAAAAGAAGGAAGAGATTCAGATTATTTTGAAACGGCGATTGGAATATTTTGTGAAAAAAAGCTATCAGAGAAAGCAGGGAAGGAAAAAGCATGAGTAAGGAAAATATTATCCTGATTGGATTTATGGGTTCCGGGAAAAGTACAATAGGAAAAAAGCTTGCAAGAGCACTGGAGTACCGTTTTCTGGATACAGACGAGCTGATTGAGGAGCGTGCCGGGAAAACGATTACACAGATATTTGCAGAGGACGGAGAGGCTGCTTTTCGAAGGACGGAAACGGAGCTTTTGGAGGAGTTAATTCAGAACGAGACACATTGTATTATTGCTACCGGAGGTGGTATGCCACTTCGCCCGGAAAATGCTGCCTGTCTGAAAAAGCTTGGAATGGTTGTTTTGTTAAATGCGACACCGGAGACGATTTTGGAACGATTGAAGGAGGATACCCAGCGTCCTCTGCTTCAGGGAGATAATAAGGCAGAAAAGGTGAATGCGCTTTATAATGAGCGGTTTCCAAAGTATACCGCAGCGGCGGATTACGTTGTGAATACGGATGACAAGACCTTTTACAGTATCATCAATGAAATTGAAACTTTATACAAAGAGGAAGGAAAACGGAGGGAGAAATGAAGCTTTTAATTATTAACGGACCAAACCTGAATTTCCTCGGTATCAGAGAGCCGGGTACCTATGGAACGGACAATTATGAGACGCTCTGTAAACGTCTTAAGAACAAGGCAGAGCAGGATGGGGATGAGTTGGAAATTTTCCAGAACAACTGTGAAGGAGCAATCATTGACCGCATTCAGCAGTCCTATTCTGACGGAACGGAAGCGATTATTATCAACCCGGGTGCCTATACGCATTACAGCTATGCTATCCGCGATGCACTGGCTTCCATCAAGGTTCCGAAGATAGAGGTGCATATTTCTAACATTCATACGCGAGAAGAATTTCGTCATACTTCCGTAACGGCTGCCGTATGTAACGGACAGATTGTAGGAATGGGATTGTATGGCTATGAGCTTGCGATGGATGCGGCGAAAAAGCTGGTATAATCCGTAAATAACAATGGCTGAGGAAGTCTTTTTTGGCAGAAGCAGTGTTGTTTTTTGAGAATAGCGTTTTGCAAAATAATGCATATTAAGAAAAAAATTGATATTTTCAAAAATTTATATTGAAAAATTACGCAGAGTGCGATAAACTAAATTGTAGTGAATTCTAAGGAGGATTTTTTATGATTTCTGCAGGCGATTTTAGAAACGGCATTACTCTTGAAATTGAGGGAAGCGTTTACCAGGTTGTTGAATTTCAGCATGTAAAGCCGGGTAAGGGTGCTGCTTTCGTAAGAACTAAGTTAAAGAATATTAAAAATGGTGGCGTTGTAGAGAAGACCTTCCGTCCGACCGAGAAGTTCCCGGCTGCACACATTGAGAAGGCTGATATGCAGTACCTTTACAATGACGGTGAGATGTATAACTTCATGGACAATACCACGTTTGAGCAGATTGCTCTTAGCGAGGATCAGGTTGGCGATTCTTTAAAGTTCGTAAAGGAAAACGAGACCGTTAAGATGCTTTCCCACAATGGACAGGTATTTGCAATTGAGCCGCCGCTTTTTGTTGAGCTTGTTATTACCGATACCGAACCGGGCTTTAAGGGTGATACCGCTACCGGTGCTACGAAGCCGGCAACCGTTGAGACCGGTGCTCTTGTATACGTTCCGTTGTTTGTAGAGAACGGAGAGAAGATTCAGATCGACACCAGAACCGGTGAGTATATGAAGCGCTGCTAATTCAAATTTTGAAACCGCCTTCCGTATGGAAGGCGGTTTTGATTTAACGGCAGGACCGTGATGTGAGAGTACTGTAAAAAGAATGGCCGTGAAAAGCATGCGTTCTCACACAAAGGACAAAATGAGCATATTCATGTTTTTTTGAAATGAATAATTGAGCCAAACGGTGAAATAATAAAAACGCAACTAATCTGTGCAAATGCACAAAAGGAGGTTTTTATGAAAGGAAATCGTAAGAGGCTCTCAGCAGCAGGTCTTTTGATTGCTACGATGTTTCTCTGCGCCTGTGCCTGCGGTACCGAAGACAATAACGGTAACACAGGGACACCAACGACAACAGTTGCACCTACTACGACAGTAGCACCGACCAGTGGTGGTAACGGAAACAACAACCAGAATACGGTAACTCCGGGAAATGCCGGAAATTCCGATATGAATGGAAACGGTGGAGTAATCGGTGACATTGGAAACGGCGTTGGCGATGTATTAGATGGCGTTGGAAATGCAGTTGAGGATGTAACCGGAGGAAATGGCGGTACCAACGGAAACGGTACTTCCGGGACAAACGGTGGGGCAGCCGGAGGAAACAACGGTGCAAACGGTACCGGTGCCGGAGCAGGCGCCGGTACAGGCGCTGGTACTGGTGCCGGAGCAGGAGCAGGAGCAGGCAGATAAGAGGTCTGTCGGTATAAGCATACTTTCGAACGGAGAGCAGATGCCTGACCGGGAAAAAGGGATTGTCGTGAGTTATTACGGCAGTCCCTTTTGTGCGTAAGGGGGAAGTAAAAGGTTATGTGCAAAAAAGCGGTCAGATGTTTTGCACATCGTTGGAAGCAATGTATTTATCCAGAATAATCCGGTAAGTCAGAAGCTTCCTGTCAGAAGAAAGCTGTTCAAACGGAAATCCGCAGGCGGACAGTACCTTTTGTGAGGCTGTATTTTGTGGCAGAATATGAACAAGCGTATCCGACAGCCCCTGCTCCTTTGCGTATGTTAAGGCAGCCCTTACGGCTTCTGTAGCGTAGCCTTGGTGCCGGTACTTCGGATCAAGCAGGTAGCCAAACGAAAGAGAGGCTTCTCCCTCACGAAGGGAAAAACCGACCTGGCCGAGCAGTCTGCCGAAGCTGCGGTCAAAGATGCCCCACAGCGCAAAGTCACAGAAAGGGTAGACAGTGGAGAGATAGGATTGAAACTTTTTTCGTTCCGTTTCAATGTTACCCGGTATTTCTTCCAGAAAATGCGTCACTTCGGGAAGACATCGAATCCGGTAGAGCTCCTCAAAATCCGGAAGAGAAAGCTCGCGAAGAATCAGCCGGTTCGTGACTGCGATTTCCGCCGGTTCGTGATGCTTATGTGCATGGATACGCCGGAAATAGGGAAGGTCAATGGAATCAAAGCTTTCCAGCAGAGCATAAGCGCCGGAAAGAGATTGTCCGGGTTCAAAGGAAACGGTCAGTCCGAGCAGTGTAAAACCGGTGGGACGGCCGGAGTCGAAAGAAAGTGAGGAAAGAACAGCGTCGCTGTCTGTCAGAATAAGGCACTCGCTTTCGCAATAACCATGTTGTTGCAGCCTCCTGGTTATTTCTGTAAACCAGTCCGGACACCGGTTCGGTAAGCCGCCTGAGGGAGAGGCCTTCTGAAGGTATGCTGCAGCGGAAGGAAGACAGGAGCCGGTATCATAGAAAAGACAGCAGAGCCCTGAGCCGGAAAGGAGCGTCATCAGTTGTTCAAAACAGGGAAGCCTGTTCATATTTTTCAGTATCAGTGCAATACAGCGAAGCATGAAACCTCCTTTGTTTTACAAAGTAATATTTTCGGTTTGATAAGAAATTTCACAATTTTTTCAGCGTGTATACAGTTTAGCATGAAAAAAGTGGAAGGTAAAGAAAAAAAATAGAAAAAGTACTTGATTATATTTGAAATTTGTGGTTTCCTATTACTATGAATTATCATGCGAAGATTGTATGAAGGATTCAGTACACCGGTGGTGTACCAGATTGTTGAAAGGCTGGTATAGGAAATGAAAAAGGTTGTTAAGTTTGGAGGCAGCTCTCTTGCAAGTGCAGAGCAGTTTATGAAGGTTGGTGACATCATTCGCGCGGATGAAAGCCGCAGATATGTTGTTCCGTCTGCACCGGGAAAGCGTTTTTCTGCTGATACTAAGGTGACGGATATGTTATATGACTGTTACGCTGCAGCAGAAGCAGGAGAGGATTTTTCCGAAAAGCTTGCTGCGATTGAAGCACGTTACAATGAAATTATTGAAGGACTCGGACTTACGCTCTCTTTATCAGATGAGTTTGAGGTAATCCGTAAGAACTTCATGTTGAAGGCAGGTTCCGATTATGCCGCTTCCAGAGGCGAATACCTGAATGGACGTATTATGGCTGCATATCTTGGATATGAGTTCATCGATTCTGCTGAGGTTATTTTCTTTGAAGAGGACGGTACCTTTGATGCAGAGAAGACGAATACCGTACTCGGCAAGCGTCTGGCAAAGGTAGAAAGAGCCGTTGTTCCGGGATTTTACGGTGCAAAGAAGGGTGGAGAAGTGAAAACGTTCTCCCGTGGTGGTTCCGACATCACCGGTTCTATCGTTGCAAGGGCGGTAAAGGCTGATTTATATGAGAACTGGACCGATACCTCGGGATTTCTGGTGACGGATCCGCGTATCGTAAAGAATCCGAAGCCGATTACCACCATTACGTATAAAGAACTGCGTGAGCTTTCCTATATGGGTGCAAGCGTATTCCATGAGGATGCGATTTTCCCGGTAAGAAAGGAAGGAATCCCGATTAACATCCGCAATACGAATCGTCCGGAGGATGAGGGTACTCTTATCGTTGAGAGCACCTGCCGCAACCCGGAGTACACAATTACCGGTATTGCGGGAAAGAAGGGCTTTGTAGCAATCAATATTGAGAAGGATATGATGAATTCTGAGATCGGCTTTGGCAGAAAGGTTCTGCAGGCTTTTGAGGAGAACGGTATTTCCTTTGAGCATGTTCCGTCCGGAATTGATACGATGACTGTATTTGTGCATCAGCCGGAATTTGTGGGCAGGGAACAGAACGTTCTTTCCGCAATTCATCGTCTGGCTGCTCCGGATTCCATTGATCTTGAGGCAAATCTTGCATTAATCGCAGTCGTTGGACGTGGTATGAAATCAACCCGTGGGACTGCGGCAAGAATTTTTGCTGCACTTGCACACAACAACATTAACATTAAGATGATTGACCAGGGTTCTTCTGAGCTTAATATCATCATCGGTGTCCGCAATGAGGACTTTGAGAACGCAATTAAGGCGATTTACGATATCTTTGTAACCGTAGCGCTTTAATCATAAACATAACGAAAGTGGGGTATTACTTATGAAAATCCAAAACGTAACCGATGCAGCATTCAAAAAGTACGGTAAGGTAGTTACCGGAATCGATTTCTCCGACATCATTGCTGTCATGAAGCAGAAGGAAGTTCCGGCAGATGTTGTTTACGAGCCGTCTCTTCCGGAGCTTGAGGCTTGTGCTTCTGCAAAGGCTCTTTCTGAGAGCGTATACGGTGGCATGCCGATTCAGATTGGTCACTGCAGCGGTAATAACAACAAGTTAAATGCAGTAGAGTACCACAGAGATTCCGAGATTAACATTTCCGTTGACGGAATGATTCTTCTTCTGGGTAAGGAGGAGGATATTGAGGACGATTTCACCTATGATACTGCAAAGATTGAAGCATTCGTTGTTCCGGCCGGCGTTGCGGTTGAAGTTTATGCTACGACGCTTCACTATGCTCCGTGCAACGTAGATGGTCACGGTTTCCGTGGTGTTGTAGTTCTTCCGAGAGGAACGAACTTTGACCTTAAGAATAAGCCGTCTGCTACTCCGGAGGATAAGCTGATGACTGCAGTAAACAAGTGGCTCATTGCACACGAGGATGCGAAGATTGCAGGCGCATTCAATGGCTTAAAGGGTGAGAATATCACGCTGTAGGCGGACCGGAGAGTGCGTCAGGCCTTAAAAGCAGGGATAAAACAAAAAATAAGAAACAAGAAATGAGATAAGCCTTAACCGGTATGACTGACACCCGGTTAAGGCTTATTTTGTGTAGCAAATCTGCGCAGGCGGACAGGAGCGTAAGCCCCTGAACCAGAAACGGTAATACGCAGCCGGACGGCATACGGTCAGAGTGCCAGTGTTATCAGATACAGTATAAGCAAATGCGCCGGATAGAACAGGTAGAAGAACAGGTTAAATTTCTTCGAGGGAATGCGTTCTCCGTTATATAACGCAATCGGAAGAAAAGCAAACAGGTGGGCAATGTTGACCGGAAGAAAAAGAATACAGCCAAGGATAACCTGAAGACGTCTGTTTCTGCGGCAAAAGTAAAATACGGCTATGAGCAGTGGTCCGAGGTAGGAATAATCTGTCCTAAAAAACACTGCAGCAAGACAAGCCAGAATCGTAAGGAGGAACTGACCTGTCATTTGGAGCATCGAGGAACGAATGGTAACATCCTTTGCCTCCAGATGCTTCAGACCACAAAGCATCAGCAGAGAAATCAGAAGTGTCCAGATGGTATTTTGCATATCCGGATAGAGGAGGGTTGCCGATTCACCAAAATAGCCGGAGCAGATCAGATTAAACGGCAGCTCCGCACAAACGGCACAAATCAGCAGACGAAGTAGATACCGCTTTATGCTTTTTGTGTGACAGAAGCCCTCATAAATCAGAAAACAAAAGACTGGGAAGGCAATCCGGCCAATCAGACGCATGGTCTGGAGAACGGTAAAGAGGGACATAAATTCCGCGGAAATCGCTGCCAGCTGTTCCTGGGTCGCTTCGGCAGAATGTACCAGCTCCCATGCTGAGGCAAAGTCGGAAACATGCCGTAGCTTTGTGTATACGATGGAAATCGCAGCATGATCAATCAGCATGGTAAGTGCTGCAAATATTTTCAGAAAGTTTGCATTTAATCCTCCGGACTGCGGCTTCCTTTGCAGTGTTGTTTGTGTATTTGGCATTGAAGTTTTATCCTCCTTGTGCTATGATAGAAAAAGCAGATTCAAAGTTAAATGAATGGTGCTTTCCTCATTATAGCCGAGGTGAAGCTGAATTGCAAGAAAGAATCTGACATAGGGGGAATAGAATGGAGAAAAAAAGGTCTTGGAATTATTTCCTTTTGGGAGCGGCACTGATTGTTCTTTTCTGTGTGTTATGGAACCTTTCGGCAGTGCTTGACCGGCTTGGCACATTTATCGGCATTTTTTCACCGATTGTCCTGGGCTTTATGATTGCGTTTGTGTTAAATCTTCCGATGCGGGCGCTGGAACGCCAATGGGACAGACTCGCCGGCAGGCTATCTAAGAGCGGCTCAAAAAAGAAGAAAAAGACAACAAATAAATGGGGAAAGCTTTTGGGAGGGATTGCCACGGCAGTCAGACGTCCGCTTTGTCTGTTGCTTTCCATTGTTTTGATTTTACTTGTGCTTTCTGCGGTCGTGGCGTTGATTTTGCCGGAGATTGGAAAAGCAATCCTTCTGATTGTGGACGAAACACCGGGGTATTTGAAAAAACTGAAGGAATTTTGGACTTCCTATACCGAACAGTATCCGGCGATTTCCGAGTATATCAGTAATCTGGATATCAACTGGGATGAGGCACTAAAGAGTCTGGTAGGCTTTGTGGGAAGCGGTACGGTGGGCGTTGTCGGAAGTACACTGCTTCGGGTAATCAATTCCATAACCGGTGTGGTTAATTTCATAATTGCGCTTATTTTTGCGGTATATGTGCTTCTTTGTAAGGAGACGCTTGCCAGACAGGCAGGAAAGCTTCTCACGGCTTTTTTGCCGAAGAAGCCGAGAGAAGTATTTCTTCATGTTGTAAAGACCTCACATCGTATTTTTTGCGCATTTGTGGCAGGGCAGTGTATCGAGGCTGTGATTCTCGGAAGTCTTTGTACACTTGGAATGCTTTTATTCCGCTTCCCGTATGCGGCAATGGTCGGTGCACTTGTCGGAGTGACCGCACTGGTGCCGGTCGTGGGTGGATTAATCGGAGAAGGAGTCGGCGCTTTTTTGATTTTAATGCAGAATCCTTTCCAGGCACTAATGTTTTTGGTGTTTATGGTTGTGCTGCAGCAGATTGAAGGAAACCTGATTTACCCGCGTGTCGTCGGAAGCTCGGTCGGACTTCCCGGAATGTGGGTGCTGGCGGCAGTTATGGTCGGCGGAAGCTTTGGCGGAGTAGCAGGTATGCTGTTTGCCGTTCCGGTTGCATCGGTGTTATATACGTTGTTACGTGAGTATACGGCGTACCGTTTGGAAAATAAAAAAGAAAATGAAGAGTCAGAGGG
>CALZBV010000093.1 GCA_945622055.1 uncultured Clostridia bacterium | reverse complement strand
GGATAAAATAGCAGAAGCGACAAAGCTTATGGCTGTGATGGCACTTGGGGTAAAGTGTGGAGAAAAAATTGAGATTATGGTCGAGGGAGAAGATGAAGAGAGTGCTGTTTGTGAAATACAGCGTTTTTTTGAGGAAACGATGTAAGGTTAATGTGAGGTGGAAGCATGAAAATAACGGATTTACTCAGTGTACAGGCGGTGGATTTAAAGGCGAGTGCAGACAGTAAGGAGGAAATACTTCGTAAGGCAATCGCTTTGATGGTAAAGCAGGGGAACATTTCCGATGAGGAGCAGTACCGGAAAGCTGTTTTTGCAAGGGAGGAAGAAGGCACAACGGGAGTCGGAGATGGAATTGCAATCCCACATGGAAGATGTGATTGCGTTAAACGACCGGGACTTGTTGCACTGGTAATTCCTGAGGGCGTTTCGTATGAGGCATTGGATGACGAGCCGGTAACACTGTTATTTTTAATTGCGGCGGATACCGGGAGCGGTTCTGAGCATATCGATATTCTAAGTAAATTGTCAGCTATGCTGATGCACGGGGAATTTACAAAGGCATTAAAGCAGGCAAAGACACCGGAAGAATTTTTAAGGCTGATTGATGAGGCAGAAGTAAAAAAGGACGAAAAAAGGGATGCGAAAAAGGAAGAGTCAGTTTCTTTTGGCTACCGGAAGAAACTGCTTGCCGTAACGGCCTGCCCGACGGGAATTGCCCACACCTTTATGGCTGCGGAGGCAATTGAGAAAAGTGCGAAGGCGCACGGATGCTTTGTAAAGGTAGAAACCAGAGGCTCCGGTGGTGCAAAGAATGTACTTACGGAACAGGAAATTGAAGATGCGGACTGCATTATTGTGGCGGCTGATACAAAGGTTCCAATGGAACGGTTCCACGGAAAGAAGGTGATTGAGGTTCCGGTTTCGGACGGAATCGGTAAGGCGGATTTTCTGGTAGAACGTGCGATAGAAGGACAGGCTTCGGTATATAAAGCAGACAGGGAAGTGAGTTCTTCCGTGTCCGGGGAGAGCGGAGGTATGGGACACCGAGTTTATAAGCATTTGATGAACGGTGTATCCCACATGCTTCCTTTTGTGGTAGGCGGTGGTATTTTGATTGCGCTGGCGTTTTTGATTGACAGTATTGCGCTTTCTGCTGAGGAGCTTCAGAATGCAGGCGCTGCATTTGGTACTGTGACGCCGGGAGCAGCTTTGTTAAAAAGCATCGGTGGCGTTGCGTTTGGATTTATGCTTCCTACCCTTGCCGGTTTTATCGCCATGAGTATGGTGGATCGTCCGGGACTTGCGGTTGGTTTTGTCGGTGGATGTATTGCGGCGAATGGAAAGTCAGGTTTTCTTGGTGCAATCGCAGCAGGATTTTTGGCAGGCTGTATCGTCCGGCTTCTGCAGCTTCTTTGCAGAAGATTTCCGAAGGCGCTGGAGGGAATCAAACCGGTACTGATTTATCCGGTTTTCGGTATTTTACTGATGGGACTGGTGATGACCTATGTGATAGAGCCTGCGGTAGGTGGCATTAACACAGCCTTAAATGATATGTTAAGGAATCTGTCAGGAATCAGCGGTGCGGTGCTGGGCTTTTTGCTGGGCGGTATGATGGCAATTGATATGGGTGGTCCTTTTAATAAAGCGGCATACCTGTTTGGAACTGCAGCAATAGCCGCAGGAAATTATGATATTATGGCCGCGGTCATGATTGGTGGAATGGTTCCGCCCTGCGCAATTGCGCTTGCGATGCTTCTGTTTAAGAATAAATTCACAGAGGAAGAGCGAAAGACCGGACCTGCCAACTTTGTCATGGGTCTTTCGTTCATCACGGAAGGCGCGATTCCGTTTGCGGCAGCAGACCCGTTTCGGGTTATTCCGGCATGTATCATTGGTTCCGGTGTGGCCGGTACCCTGTCTATGCTGTTTCAGTGTACACTAATGGCACCTCATGGCGGAGTCTTTGTATTTCCGGTGGTGGGGAATCCGCTTTTGTATTTCTTCAGTCTGGTGATTGGAACCGCAGTCAGTGCAGTGTTTCTTGGAGTGCTTAAGAAAAAAGTGGAATAAAGTAGAATAAGGGAAACGTGAGGGAGCAAAATGGAGAGCGCTGAGGGAAAGCCAATTTATAAAGGAACTGTAATCGGAAAGGTGTTTTTTTATTCGAAGGGCCAGAATCAGGTAAAGCGCGAGAGAATTACGAATACCGAAGCTGAAATCGCAAGGTTTGAGCAGGCACGCGAAACGGCAAGAAAACAGCTTTCTGCCCTGTATGAAAAAGCAGTAGTGGAAGTCGGTGAAGACAATGCCGGGATTTTTGAGGTTCATTCCATGCTTTTAGAGGATGAGGATTATAATGATTCCATTCGGAATATAATTAGGAATGAGCAGATGAATGCGGAATATGCAGTGGCTATGACCGGGGATAATTTTTCAGTGATGTTTTCTCGGATGGAGGATGAATATTTCCGCGCTAGGTCAGCGGATATTAAGGATATTTCGGAGCGGTTGATCAGGGTACTGCAAAGAGCCGGAAATGACAGTGCAAAGCTTTCCGAACCGGTCATTTTGGTGGCGGAGGAGCTGGCGCCGAGCGAGACGGTACAGCTGGATAAATCGAAACTGTTATCCTTTGTAACAAGACTGGGTTCTTCAAATTCGCATACTGCAATTCTGGCACGAACCATGAATCTGCCGTCTCTGATTGGCGTGGAGATTGATGAGAACTGGAACGGGAAAACAGCAATTGTGGATGCAAATGCCGGAAAAATCATTGTGGAACCGGAGGATGAGCTACTGAAGTATTATCGCGAAATAGCGGCACAGGAAGAGAAACGAAAAGCACTGTTAAAAAAACTGAAGGGGCAGCCGAGCGTAACAAAGGATGGGAAAAGCCTTCGGTTATATGCCAACATCGGAAATGTATCTGATGTGGCAAATGTACTTGCAAATGATGCAGCAGGAATCGGATTGTTCCGGAGTGAATTTCTTTATCTTGAAAAGGAGAAGTATCCGACGGAGGAGGAGCAGTTTTTTGCATATAAAACGGTGGCACAGAATATGGCAGGAAAAAAGGTGATTATTCGTACGCTGGATATCGGTGCGGATAAACAGGTTGGATATTTTAACCTGGCTCCTGAGGAAAATCCGGCGATGGGATATCGCGCGATCCGGATTTGCCTTGACCGGGTCAATCTGTTTAAGACGCAGCTTCGGGCGATTTATCGTGCCTCTGCCTACGGAGACATTTCCATTATGGTTCCGATGATAATTTCTTTGGAGGAGGTGCTTGATGTGAAGCGGATCTGTCGGGAAGTATGCGAAGAGCTTCACGAGAATGGAGTGCCGTATAAGGAGGTGGAGCTTGGGATTATGATTGAAACGCCCGCGGCAGTCATGATAAGTGATCTCCTTGCAAAAGAAGTGGAGTTCTTCAGCATAGGGACAAACGACCTGACACAGTATACTCTTGCGATGGACCGTCAGAATCCAAAGCTTGACAGGCTTTATGATGCGAGGCATGAGTCGATTTTTCGTATGATTCGGATGGTGATTGAAAATGGACATGCCGGTGGATGCTGGGTGGGAATCTGTGGAGAGCTGGGGGCGGATACCACGCTTACGGAACGATTTATTCAGATGGGAATTGATGAACTGAGTGTGTCACCGTCGTTTGTACTTCCGGTCAGAAAGGCAATCCGGGAGGCGAATTTTGTCAAAAAATGTTAGAAAAAGCAGGTATCAAATCCGGTCGGTTTTTCAAAGGAATCTATTGTTTTTCCTGCGGATAAATAGTATAATCGAAGGGAAAGAATGTTTTTTCTCAAAAAGCTTACGGCTGCATAAGAAATACGAATGAGCTGTATGATAGATGTAATCGGAGCCGGGGGTGGAGCATGAAAGGTTTACGAGAGAAAAGTAATGAATCGGTAGGTTCGATTCTTCCTGTTTTTATGATTGTTTTGTTCATCAGTATTTCAATCGTTCCTTTGGGCAGCGGAATTCTTACAATGTTTTTATTCGGAACGATATTTCTGATGATTGGAATGGCATTGTTTACGCTTGGGGCTGAGATGTCAATGCAGCCACTGGGGGAAGGCATCGGAATTCGGATCAGTAAAGCAAAAAGGTTATGGCTTCCATTGATATGTATTTTTATCCTTGGAGCACTGATAACGGTTGCAGAGCCGGATTTGCAGGTGCTTGCGGGACAGATTCCTGCGGTGCCGAATCCGGTTCTGATTCTGTCAGTAGCTGCCGGAGTGGGAGTGTTTCTGATGATTGCACTGTTACGTACGGTGTTTCGCTGGAGGCTGACCGCTCTGCTGTGGATATTTTATCCGGCAGTGATTTTGCTGGCGTTTTTTGCACCAAAGGATTTTGTTTCGGCTGCCTTTGATTCCGGCGGCGTGACGACAGGGCCGATTACGGTGCCGTTTATTATGGCACTTGGTGCCGGTATGGCTTCGGTTGTGAGTGGCGGAAGGAACGGAGAGGGAGGATTTGGTCTGATTTCTCTTTGCAGTATCGGGCCGGTTTTATCCGTATTGATTCTAAGCATTTGTTTCCGACCGGGGGCGTCCTCCGCACCGAATGCGATTCATGAGGCGTCTACAACAAAGGAAGCGTTTCAAATGTTTCTTTCTGAGCTTTTGGTCTATGCGTGGGAGGTTTTTTTGGCGCTTGTACCGATTGTCGGTGTTTTTGCTTTGTTTCAGCTGGTATTCCGGCGCTATCATGTAAATCAGGTGGTTCGAATTCTGGTCGGTCTGCTGTATACATATGTTGGGCTTGTTATTTTTCTGACAGGAGCGAATGTCGGGTTTCTGCCTGTGGGACAGATGCTTGGTGCCGGAATTGCCAAGGGAAGGCACAGCTGGCTTTTGGTGCCGGCAGGAATGCTGATTGGATATTTTGTCGTGGCAGCGGAGCCGGCGGTGCATGTGCTGAAGCGGCAGGTGGAGGAGATTTCAAACGGTGCGATTTCAGAGCGTTCGGTCGGAACTGCCCTGGCAGTCGGAGTATCGGTCTCTGTCGGCCTTTCGATGCTTCGTGTGCTGACAGGGGTTTCCATTGTTTTCTTTTTGGTCATTGGCTATGGAATTGCACTTGGCATCAGTTTTTTTGTACCCGGTCTTTATACGGGTGTTGCATTTGACTCCGGTGGAGTAGCCAGCGGACCGATGACCACGACCTTTCTGCTTCCGTTTGCGGTAGGCGCATGTGAGGCACTGGGTGGTTCTGTCATGACGGATGCCTTTGGTATTGTAGCAATGGTAGCAATGACACCGTTGATTACCATTCAGCTTCTGGGACTTTACAGTAACCTACATAGTCATATCGTCCGTCGTAAGATGAGTGCGGAATTTGAGCGATTTGCGGATTGCATTGTATACTTTGAGGATGAGGAGGAAGAGGAATGAAGCAGATGGAGCCGATGAAGGTACTCCTGTTTATTACATCCCGGGGCAGTGGCCGAAAATGGATTGATGCTTTGAAAAAGCATCACATCAATTATCATCTTCAGTTGAGTGGAAAAGGAACGGCTTCCTCTGCAATGATGGACATTCTCGGTCTGGAAAACAGTGACAAGGACTTGATTGTCAGTTTTTGCACCGTGACGGCAGCAGCAGACCTTGCCCAAAAAATGAGTGAAGGAATCCGCAATGTTACTGCACTACACGGAGTAATGATGATTTTGCCTCTGGCAGCAATGAATCATTTGTCAGTTGTTATGGCATCGCAGGAGACGAGGACAGGGGAGCAGAAAGGATGGGAGAGGATGCAGAAGAGTGAACATGAATACAGTCTGGTACTGGTGGCGGTAAATCAGGGCTATATGGATCAGGTGATGCAGACTGCAAAAAGTGCAGGTGCAACCGGGGGGACAATTCTTCGTGCGCGTCTTGCGGATTCTGACCATGCGGAGCAATTTTATGGGATTGCGCTTCAGAGTGAGCGGGAGGTGCTTGCCATTCTGACACCGGGCAACACGAGAAATTCAATTATGGAAGCAGTAAATTCCGAATTTGGTATGCGTACGCAGGCGCAGGCGATTCTCTGCGCACTTCCGGTAGATAAGGCGTTTAAGATGTAGGGCAGAAGGTCTGCAGGCGAAAATCTTTTATAAAAAGGTTGATAATAGTAACAGAGTTGTGTAAAATAACGATAGAGGTTACATTATTAACAAAGGAGAGGTTGTATGGGATTTTTTGATAATTTAAAGAGAACTGTTACTTCTGAGCTTGGCCGTAATGCGAACAAGCTTATAAAGGGAGCTGTGAACGAGGCCGTAAAAGGTGTAAAGGGAATATCCGGAAAGACCGGTACAGCAAGAAAGGAAGTGAAGTTTTCCTTTGCTGCGCTTCCGACCACGGTTGAGGAGCTTAAGGCACTTCCGGAGGCATCTTTAAATACTCCGTTCAAAACTGCTGCACTTGCGATTGCTGTGCTTACGAATTATGAGAAGGACCCGGAGGGCACCTATGCCATGTTAAATGTGCTCAAAGGACCGGAGCCGCTTTCCAGCATGGAGAAGCAGCATCTTCAGGACCGGTTGAGGGGGAAGATATACAAGGTGTTCTCTTTCTTTGCAGGTGCAACGGTAGAAAATGATTATACCCCGGATGCGCCGTATAAGATTTCGGTGTTTGAGAATCCGTATTCCTTTGCGGAGGAAAACTGGGCAGTGATGTGGGTAAAGAGTGCCGGTGCGGATGATGTCAGACCGATTAAGCTGCGTAAGAAGCCGTCAACGGGTGAATGGTTCATCAATGAGATACAGTGCCTGTCGGATATCCGTACTCCGAAATCTCTGGATAAGTGGGCATAGGCTTTCTAAGGAAGCATCAGATAATTCGGCGCTCCCATAAGAATTGCAGATGATTTTAGGGCTCCCGCTCTGTGGGAGCTCATTTTTCTAAGGAAAACACATTTTGGCGTTTCCCTTGAAATTCCTTTGGAAGTATGCTATGATGAAAAACGAGACTCTGGCCACAGGAAATATGTGCCGGAAAAAAGGAGGATATCGTTCAATGGAAAAGACAATGGAAAAAATCATTGCTCTGGCAAAGTCAAGAGGCTTTGTTTATCCGGGCTCCGAGATTTACGGCGGCCTGGCCAATACATGGGATTACGGTAATCTCGGTGTTGAGTTGAAAAACAATGTAAAAAAAGCATGGTGGAAGAAATTTGTGCAGGAGAATCCGTACAATGTAGGTGTTGACTGTGCAATTCTGATGAACCCGCAGACCTGGGTTGCTTCCGGTCACCTCGGCGGCTTTTCGGATCCGCTGATGGATTGTAAGGAATGCAAGGAGCGTTTCCGTGCGGACAAGCTGATTGAGGATTATGCAGCTGAGAACAATATCACCATCGAGGGTTCTGTGGATGCATGGAGCAATGAGGAGATGGCGGCTTATGTGCAGGAGCATAAGATTGCATGTCCGAGCTGCGGAAAGCACAACTTTACGGATATTCGTCAGTTTAACCTTATGTTTAAGACGTTCCAGGGTGTTACCGAGGATGCGAAGAATACCGTATATCTTCGTCCGGAGACCGCACAGGGTATTTTCGTAAACTTCAAGAATGTACAGAGAACCTCCCGTAAGAAGATTCCGTTCGGTATCGGTCAGATTGGTAAGTCCTTCCGTAACGAGATTACGCCGGGGAACTTTACATTCCGTACCAGAGAGTTTGAGCAGATGGAGCTTGAGTTTTTCTGTAAGCCGGGCACCGATCTTGACTGGTTTGCCTACTGGCGTCAGTACTGCATTGACTGGCTGCAGAATTTAGGAATTAAGCCGGAAGAGATGCGTGCACGTGACCATTCTCCGGAGGAGCTTTGCTTTTATAGTAAGGGTACCACTGACTTAGAGTTCCTGTTCCCGTTCGGCTGGGGTGAACTTTGGGGTATCGCAGACCGTACGGACTACGACCTGACCCAGCATCAGAATGTTTCCAAGGAGGATATGTCCTATTTTGATGATGAGACCGGTGAGCGTTACATCCCGTATGTAGTTGAGCCGTCTCTCGGTGCAGACCGCGTTACGCTTGCCTTCCTTTGCGCGGCGTATGATGAGGAGGAAATCGGTGAGGGAGATGTACGAACCGTTCTTCATTTCCATCCGGCACTTGCACCGGTTAAGGTTGGCGTGCTTCCGCTTTCCAAAAAGCTTGGTGAGGGTGCGGAGAAGATTTATGCAGAGCTTTCCAAGTATTATAACTGTGAGTACGATGACCGTGGAAATATCGGTAAGCGTTACAGAAGACAGGATGAGATTGGTACGCCGTTCTGCGTAACCTACGATTTCGATTCCGAGACTGACGGAGCGGTTACCGTTCGTGACCGTGACACGATGGAGCAGGTACGGATTAAAATTGAAGACCTTAAGGCATACTTCGATGAGAAGCTTGCATTTTAACAGTATTTTAACGGGTAAAATAAAAAATTAAAAAAAGTATTTTCAAGTTTGGCATTGTATGGTATAATTTTAGCGACGGCTGCATAGGCGTCTCGTTTTGGTGCGTATTTTTAGATACGTTTCCTCTTTAGCGACGCCGTTGACGGCGTGTCGCAGACAAGCTGAGATGCAAAACACAGCCAAAAATTCTAGGAGGTAAAAAACATGGCAACAAAATGGGTATACATGTTCAGTGAAGGTGACATGAGCATGCGTAATCTGCTTGGTGGTAAGGGTGCTAATCTTGCTGAGATGACCGGTATTGGTCTTCCGGTACCGCAGGGCTTTACCATCACCACTGAGGCTTGTACTCAGTACTATGAGGATGGCCGCAAGATTAATGACGAGATC
>CALZBV010000092.1 GCA_945622055.1 uncultured Clostridia bacterium | reverse complement strand
GAACAGGTATTTACAATATACACCTCCGCCTCTTCTTCAAAGCCAACCGGGATTGCACCGGCCTTTAAAAACATCTCTCTCATTCCTTCTGTTTCGTAAGAGTTTACCTTGCATCCGAGAGACAAAAATGCAACTCTTTTCCCGGACAGGACCGCTGAATGTTCCGACTTCATTTTCTCGCCTTCCAAGTTCTGTGATTTTTTTCACATTTCCTTATTTTTCGCTATAATTGACAAACATTTTTATTGATTTTGTCTATTGACTTTTTATACCTCAACCGCTACTATATAGATAGTGAATCCGTTCCATACAGGTTCATCAAGCAACATAATATGAAGGAGGTAGTAACATGAAAACCGTAAAGATTTCTTTAAACTCTATCGACAAAGTTAAGTCTTTCGTAAACGAGATTACCAAGTTTGATTCTGACTTCGATCTTGTTTCCGGCAGATATGTCATCGATGCAAAGTCTATCATGGGTATTTTCAGCTTAGACCTTTCCAAGCCGATTGATTTAAACATCCATGCTCAGGACAGCCTTGATGTCATCCTTGAGGCACTTGCTCCGTACATCGTAGAGTAATCTTACACAAGCACTTAATTGAAAAGGTATTGTTACAAATGGGAGGATACAAAGCTGTATCCTCTTTTTCCATTTTCCAAATCTTCCATTTTCCAAATCCCCTATATTTTCCTGGATGGATATCCCCTTCAACCGTTTGTCCCTATCTTTACGCCCGAACTTCAATCGTCTCTGTTGTCTCAATTGCCTGCTTCACCAGCTCCTCTATCACCTCCGAAAGCAGCGTCTCGGACTTCTCGATGGCAGAAAGAATCGGCTTTGTTACCGGATGCTTTGCAACAAAAATGGTACAACAGTCCTCAAATGGTAAAATAGATGTTTCGAAGGAGCCAATCTTCTTTGCAATTTCAACGATTTCCACCTTATCCATTCCAATTAACGGACGGAAAACAGGAAGCTCACAGACCGCATTTGTCGTAAGCAGACTCTGCATCGTCTGGCTCGCAACCTGTCCGATGCTTTCCCCGGTAATCAGTCCCAGACAGTCATTTTCCTTTGCAAAATGCTCTGCAATCCGCATCATGTAACGCCGCATGATAATCGTGAGCTCCTCATGCGGACACTTCTCGTAAATTGCAAGCTGAATATCCGTAAAATTCACTACATGCAGACGAATCGGCCCGGTATAACGGCTGATAATTCTCGCAAGATCTACTACCTTTTCCTTTGCTCTTTCGCTTGTATACGGCGGTGCATGGAAATACGTCGCATCAATCTGCACACCACGTTTGGAAATCATATACCCTGCCACCGGACTGTCTATTCCGCCGGAGAGCAGAAGCATTGCCTTTCCGGCCGTTCCTACCGGCATTCCGCCCGGTCCCAAAAGTGCAACCGAATATACATAGGCCCGGTTACGGATTTCAACCGTAATAACCTCCTGCGGGCTGTGGACATCAACCGAAAGCTCCGGAAAACGCTCCAAAAGAGCCTCGCCAAGCTTTGCACAAATTACCGGAGACTCAATCGGATAGTGCTTATCTGCCCTTTTTGCTGCGACCTTAAACGTAAAGTTCTTCTTCTCATACGTTTTCTCAACAAACTCACAAACCGCCTGTACCACAGTATCCCATTCCGTTGTCTCGATTACCTCCACCGGACAAAAGCCGGAAACACCGAATACCTGACCAAGCGCCTCTACCGTATCCTCATAATCATATCCTTCCGGACACTCAACAAAAATACGTCCCTGTTCTCTGACTACCTTATAGGATCCGAGCGGTGCAAGCTTCTCCTGCACACGGTCGCGGAGCGCATTTTCAAAAATGTGACGGTTACTTCCCTTTAACCCGATTTCACCATACTTTACCAAAAAAGCCTTGTACATGTTTTCCCTCCGTTGTCCTATCTTTATTTTCTGCGGAATCTGCGCAGCAACGGCAACAGCTGCCGCAACACCTCCGCCGTATAAGAAAGCTCTTCCTTCGTTGTATCCTTACAAAAGCTAAAACGAACCGTTGCATCCAAAAGGTCCTGGTTTGCATCAATCGCTTTCAAGGTGCCGCTTATGGCCGGGTGATTTGATGAGCATGCCGAACCGGAGGAAACATAAATACCCTTTTCCTCCAGTGCATGAAGCAGCACCTCTGCACGCACCCCGAAAAATCCGACACTCATAATATGCGGTGCCAGTCTGCGAAGACGCTCTGTGCGAAGCTTTTGCGGACATTTCGTTCCGTCCTCTTCATCCACCAGATGAATAACGGAACCCTCCACCGTTTCCAGTTCGTTTGCAAAATGCTCCTTCAGCTCATACAGCCATTCCGCGTTCAGTAAAAGCTGTTCAGAGGCCAGTTTTGCAGCCAGTCCCATTCCTGCAATTCCCGGAACATTCTCGGTTCCCGAACGCATTCCCTTTTGCTGACCTCCGCCATAAAGAAGCGGCTTTATTTTCGTCTTTTCCCTGATAAATAAAAAACCGCAGCCCTTCGGTCCATGCAGCTTATGTGCACTTACTGACAATAAATCAATATTCTGACGTTTCGGATAAATACGAAGCTTTCCATATGCCTGAATGGCATCTACATGATACACAATCTCCGGGTTAAACGCCTTGACCTCCCTGCCAATGGCCTCAAAGTCCATCACCGCACCGACTTCATTGTTCACAGCCATAACCGACACAAGAATCGTATCCGGACAAAGAGCGTTTTTTACAGCCTCTGCCGAAACAGAACCGTCCAAATCCGGCTTCAGATAGGTAATCCGAAACCCCTGCTGCTCCAAAAAGCAAAGCGGTTCATACACGGAAGCATGCTCAAAGGCGGTTGTTACAATGTGCATTCCGCGCCGGCAGTTGGCATATGCCACCCCAAGCAATGCCGTATTATTCGATTCTGTTCCCCCCGAGGTAAAAAGAATTTCTTCCGGATTGCACTTTAAGGTCGCTGAAATTTCTTCTCTTGCAATTTTTACATAGCGCTCAGCTTCCAGTCCCTTTTTATGTCTGGAGGAGGGATTTCCAAAGTCCTCACGATACACCCTCTCCATCCGCTCAAGCACCTGCACATCAATCTGTGTAGTTGCAGAATTATCCAGATATGCTTCCATGATATTGTTCCCTTTTCGTCATTTTCTGTCCTCTACCGGCCTGTCTGCTGCCTCACTGTCACATTCAATCGATAGCATGAGCATGGACAGCATGGACAGCCCCGCGGTCTCGGTCCGAAGAATTCTTTTTCCAAGAGACAGGCACACAGCGCCCTGATTTACAACTGCTGCCACTTCCTCCTCGGTAAAGCCGCCCTCCGGTCCGACAAAAATACCGATGCTTTCCTGTTTTGAAGCCCGGGAAAGAAATTCCCTCGTAGGCTGCATTCCACGGGCATTTTCATACAAAATACCATTATAACCGATATTCTTCATCTGTGCAAGTGCTTCTTGAAAGGACAAAATACGTCCCACCTGCGGGATTACACCTCTTCCGGACTGTTTCGCCGCGCTTTCTGCAATTGCCTGCCACCTCGCAAGCTTCTTCTCTTCCTTGCCTTCGTCGGTCTTTACAATTGTCCGGCTCGTTACTACCGGAACAATCTCCGCCGCTCCAAGCTCAACCGCCTTTTGGATAATCAGCTCCATTTTGTCCTTTTTGGGGAGTCCCTGAAACAGCACCAGACGCACCGAAAGCTCAGTTTCCGACTTTCGCGTCTCAAGAATCGTTGCAGCTAAATTGCGTCCCATGCTTCCCGAAAGCTCACAAAGGTACTCCGTTCCCTTTCCGTCACACAAAATCATCTGCTCCCCCGGTCTCATCCGAAGTACATTTTTGATGTGGTTCACATCTTCTCCGGTAATTTCAATTGTGTTGTCCTGACGCTGCTCCTCTGAAATATAAAATCGATACATATGCTCTCCCGCTAAAAACTTTTATCATTTATTTTGCAACAATCGAAACCCAGTCATTCTGCCTAACAACCTCAACTATCTCGAATCCGTTCTCCTTAAGAGCCCGTTCCACCTCAGCCTGCTTCGTATTGATGATACCGGAGCTGATGAATACCGCCCCCGGCTTCATAAATTCTCTTACCACTGCAGAAAGCGGGATTATCACATCAGCTAAAATGTTGGCAACCACCACATCATACTCCGAACGTCCAACACGGGCACGAAGAGCCGCATCCTCAATCACATTTCCATCTGTCACTTCGATTACACCGTTCTGCTTCGTAAATACCGGCAGATTTCCGCCATCTTTTTCGCAAATCAGAGCCGTGAGCTTATTTACCGCTGCATTCTCCCCGGTTACTCCAACCGCAATCGGATCAATATCCACTGCCGCTGTATAGCTCGCACCAAGGAGCATGGAAATTACCGATAAAATGCCGCTTCCACAGCCTACGTCAAAAACCTTTTCGCCACCCTTTAAGTATTTCTTCAGGTTCAGGATACAAAGCCTTGTCGTTTCATGCGAGCCCGTACCGAATGCCGTGCCCGGATCAATCTCTACCACAAGATCCGATTCCTTTTTCTCTTTCAAAGTCTCCCAGGTCGGCTTAATCACAATCGTATCGTCTACACGAAACGGCTTGAAAAACTCCTTCCAATTGTTGATCCAGTCTTTATCCTCGGTTTCGGAAGCCTTCATCGTTCCGCTTCCTACTGACACAAAACCGGATAACTCGGAAAGTCCCTCCTCCACCTTCTTCGTAAGCTCCTCCACATCGGTATCCGGGTCAACATAAAAGCTCACCGTAGCACTTCCGTCATCCGGTGGCAGCTCCGGCAAAATGTCAATAAACATTTTCTTCTTGTCTTCCTCAGAAAGCGGCACAAAATCCGAAATCTCGATGCCCTCCACACCAAGCTCCGAAAGCATTGCACTGACAAGGTCCACGGCCTCCGTCGTCGTTTCCAGCTCCATTTTTATCCATTTCATCGGTTACTCCTCCAATCCGAAAAAAGGCAGGACTGTCTCGTTTCGGCTGTCCTGCCTTTTCGTTATTTTCCAAAAAACTTTTTCTTTGACTTCCCGCTCTTTTCCGTCGGTTCTTCGTTCGGATCCTTCGTCGTTGCTTCAAACTTCTGCAAAAGCTCCTTCTGCTCTGCCGTCAGCTTCGTCGGGACCTGAACGACCAGCGTTACATAATGGTCACCACGACTGTTTCTGTCACGAAGACTCGGTACACCCTTGCCACGCAGGCGAATCTTTGTATCCGTAGGCGTTCCCGGCTTAACTGTATACAAAATATCACCGTCTACCGTGCTGATACGGACATCTCCGCCAAGTGCTGCCTGGGTAAAGGACATCGGGGCAGTCGAATAAATATCATAGCCATCACGCTGGAAAATCGGATGTGCACTAATGACAACCTCAACCAGAAGGTCACCCTGCTCACCACCGTTAATGCCCGGCTCACCCTTCCCGCGCAGACGGATGCTCTGACCATTGTCAATACCGGCCGGCACAGTTACCTGTATCTTTTTACGCTTTGTCACATAACCGCTTCCATAGCAGTCCTGGCACTTCTCCTTGATAATCTTTCCCGTACCGCGGCAATCCGGACACGTCTGCACATTCCGGACTGCACCAAACAGGGACTGCTGTGTAAATACAACCTGGCCCTTTCCTCCGCACTTGTTACACGTCTCTGTGGAGGTACCAGGCTTTGCACCACTACCGCCACAGGTACCGCACTTTTCCTTCAGATTGAGCTCAAGCTCCTTTTCCGTACCGAACACGGCCTCTTCAAAGCTAACACGGATTCCGGTTCGTACATTCGCACCCTTCTGCGGACCGTTGCTGGATCTTCTGGAACCACCTCCGAAAATATTGCCGAAAATATCTCCGAAAATATCCCCCATGTCCATGCCGGAAAAATCAAATCCACCACCGGCTCCGCCACCACCCTGCTCAAATGCGGCATGACCAAACTGGTCGTACTGTCTACGCTTTTCTGCATCACTTAAAATTGCATAAGCCTCGGAAGCCTCCTTAAATTTCGCCTCCGCTTCCTTATCGCCCGGGTTCATATCCGGATGATATTTCTTTGCAGTCTGGCGGTATGCTTTTTTTATCTCATCGTCCGAGGCATTCTTCGATACACCGAGGACTTCATAATAATCGCGCTTACTGTCAGCCATAAAAACTCCTCCACTTTGGCGCGCCTGTGCGCCATTTCCTTTGAAAAGACGGAAATCTATGGTACAGAAACAATGTCCTGCACCATAGACCGTCTTCCTACCAGACAAGCTTTTTCAAATTTTTTCCAAAACCTGCCTAATATTCATCTTATTCTTTCTTATACCTCACGGTAATCTGCATCTACCACATCATCTGCCGGGTTGGAACCTGCTCCCATATCCGGGCCAGCACCTGCGGCACCTGCGGCACCTGCGGCACCTGCTGCACCCTGTGCCTGCTCATAAACCTTTGCAAACAGAGACTGTGCACTGGTCATCAGCTTTTCCTTTGCAGCCTTGATATCCTCAACCTCACCGTCAGACATAACCTCCGGATTGGACTTTGCAATTAAATCCTTTAAGTGGGCAAGGTCAGCCTCAACTGCGCTCTTATCGGATTCAGCAATCTTATCACCAACCTCGGAAAGTGCCTTCTCGGTCTGGAATACCATGGAATCAGCTTCGTTTCTGGTCTCAACAGCTTCCTTACGCTTCTTATCCTGTGCCTCGTACTCAGCAGCTTCCTTTACCGCCTTCTCGATATCTGCATCGGACAGATTCGAACCTGCGGTAATGGTGATGTGCTGCTCCTTACCGGTACCAAGATCCTTCGCGGATACGTTTACAATACCGTTTGCATCGATATCGAAGGTAACCTCGATCTGCGGAACACCTCTTCTTGCCGGAAGAATTCCATCCAGACGGAACTGGCCAAGGCTCTTGTTATCCTTTGCAAACTGACGCTCACCCTGTACGACGTTGATGTCTACTGCGCTCTGGTTATCTGCTGCTGTAGAGAACACCTGACTCTTTCTGGTCGGGATTGTCGTATTTCTCTCAATTAAGTGAGTTGCGATACCACCCATGGTTTCAATGGAAAGCGTAAGCGGGGTAACATCAAGTAAGAGAATATCACCTGCGCCGGCATCGCCTGCAAGCTTACCACCCTGAATGGAAGCACCGATTGCTACACACTCATCCGGGTTTAAACTCTTGGACGGCTCATGTCCGGTCAGCTGTCTAACCTTATCCTGAACTGCCGGGATACGGGTAGAACCACCAACCAAAAGTACCTTGCCAAGCTCAGACGGCTGTAAGCCGGCATCTCTTAATGCATTCTGAACCGGAACTGCGGTTCTCTCTACCAGCTCATGGGTTAACTCATCAAACTTAGCTCTGGTCAGGTTCAGGTCAAAGTGCTTCGGGCCCTCTGCAGTAGCAGTAATGAACGGAAGGTTTATATTCGTGGTCATCTGGGAGGAAAGCTCCTTCTTAGCTTTCTCAGCTGCTTCCTTTAATCTCTGAAGTGCCATCTTATCGGTAGAAAGGTCTACACCCTCTGCCTTCTTGAACTCATCAATAAAGTATCTGGTAATACGCTCGTCGAAGTCATCACCACCGAGTCTGTTATCACCGGCAGTTGCCAGAACCTCGATAACACCGTCACCGATTTCGATGATGGATACATCAAAGGTACCACCACCAAGGTCATATACCATAATCTTCTGCTCTTTCTCGTTATCAAGACCATAAGCAAGTGCTGCTGCAGTCGGCTCGTTGATGATACGCTTTACGTCAAGACCTGCAATCTTACCTGCATCCTTGGTTGCCTGTCTCTGGGCATCATTGAAGTATGCCGGAACGGTAATAACAGCTTCCGTTACCTTCTCACCGAGGTAGCTCTCTGCGTCTGCCTTTAACTTCTGAAGAATCATTGCAGAAATTTCCTGCGGAGAAAACTTCTTGTCATCAATCGTTACTCTGTAATCGGTTCCCATGTGACGCTTAATCGAAGAAATCGTCTTATCTGCGTTTGTTACTGCCTGACGCTTTGCGGCATCTCCGACAATACGCTCACCGTTCTTTGTGAATGCAACAACGGACGGAGTGGTTCTTGCGCCATCCGGAAGTGTAACTACTACCGGCTTTCCGCCTTCCATCACTGCTACGCAGGAGTTTGTTGTTCCTAAGTCAATACCAATAATCTTTCCCATTTCTTTGTCCTCCTATATTGAAATTAATTTGCAACCTTTACCATGCTGTGACGTACTACGGAATCCTTATACATGTATCCCTTTTGAAATTCCCCTGCCACTATATTCTCACCGAAATTCTCATCTTCTATGTGCATAACCGCATTATGAAATTCCGGATTGAATTCTGCTCCAACTGCTTCAATCGGTGTTACACCAGCCTCTGCAAGACCTGTGAGAAGCTGTTTGTAAACTTTATCCATTCCCTGAACAAAACCGGTTTCCTTCTCCTCCTCAGAAACCGCGGCAAGTCCTCGTTCGAAATTATCGATGACCGGGAGAAGCTTTTCCACAATACTCTTTGCACCGATTTCAAACATCTGTGATTTTTCCTTATCGGTACGTCTTCTGAAATTCTCGAACTCAGCCATCTGACGAAGTACCTTGTCATTCAGCTCCTCGATTTTTTCATCTCTCGGATCCTTCTTTTCTTTCTTCTCTTTTTTCTTAAAGAAGCCCTTTCCTTCCTTTCCCTCTTCAGAAGCCTCTGCCTCCTCGGAATCACAAGTCTCGGCATCCTCCTCCGGCACTGAATTATCTGTGCCTTCCTGCTCTGCTTCAACCTCCCGGGCTTCCTCCACCGTTGGATTTACTGTATCTTCCATGGTTTCGTCCGGGTTCTTTCCTTCCTTATCTGCCATTTTCTTCACCTTTCTTTATTACTCTTTATTTTTCTTAAAAATATCGTCCAGC
>CALZBV010000091.1 GCA_945622055.1 uncultured Clostridia bacterium | reverse complement strand
AGCAACTGTTGTCCCCCTGCATAGCAGGGGGTTTATTAAAAGACTGCTATACAAACAAAGCAGCCGCACATTGTGCAGCTGCCCCCTTCTATTCCTTTGCTCCCTCCGAGCATTCCATTGTTTCTTCCGCCGGTGCAAGAAAGCTCTCCATAAGTGCCCAGATTTCTTCTCTTCCCTGCTTTGTCTCCGCAGAAAACGGAATCAGTACGCCCTCTTTTTCCATCCCAAGCTTTGTCCGGACCAGCTTGCACTGCTTTGCAATCTGGCTCCGGTTAATCTTATCCAGCTTCGTTGCAATTACAACCGGAGAAAATCCATTGGCAATGACCCACTGATACATATCACAGTCATTCTCCGACGGTTCATGACGAATATCCACCAACAGAAATACAAGCTTTAGCTGGGCAGAACGACGCAGATACCGCTCAATCATCTTGCCCCACTTTTCTCTCGTCTGCTGTGACACCTTTGCATAACCATATCCCGGAAGATCAACAAAATAAAGCACTTCATTGATGTTGTAAAAATTAATGGTCTGCGTCTTGCCCGGCTGCGATGACGTTCTGGCATACGATTTACGGTTCATAAGGGCATTGATCAGGGAAGACTTGCCGACGTTGGATTTTCCGGCAAAGGCAAACTCCGGAAGTTGATTTTCCGGAAGCTTACTTGTGATTCCGCAGACTGTTTCCAAATTTACCTTCGTTACATTCATCGTTTCGTCTCCCTTTCCCACGCCTGACGAATTCTGTGAAACCAGCCGGCGCTTCACCGCAATCCTCTATTTCACAAGTGCCTGTGCGTATACTTCCTTCATTTCCTTTACAAACACAATCACAAGACCGTCAGTTACCTCGTTTGCAAGCTCTGCCACATCCGATTCATTGGCTGCCGGAACCAGCACCTTCTTAACTCCAATCTGCTTTGCCGCAAGCAGCTTTTCCTTCAGACCGCCAATCGGAAGCACACGCCCGCGAATCGTTACTTCCCCTGTCATTGCAAGCTCCGGCACAACCGGAACCTTCATAACTGCAGAGTAAATGGCCGTTGCCATCGTAATACCCGCAGATGGTCCGTCCTTCGGAACCGCCCCCTCCGGAATATGGATATGTAGCGTATGATCTTCAAAATAGTCTGCTCCAAGCTTCTTTCCGCAAATGGAACGCACATACGTCAGCGCAGTCTGTGCAGATTCCTTCATTACGTCGCCGAGCTTTCCGGTCAGAACAAAGCCACCCTTTCCTTCCAGCACATTTACTTCAATCTCAAGCGTTGTTCCCCCGACAGAGGTCCATGCAAGCCCACGTACCAGACCAACCTGAGGCTTCTTTTCCGCTGCATCCTTACGATTTTTCTTTTTCCCTAAGAAATCGGACAGATTCTTATCCGTTACCTTTACCGGAACCTCTGCCTCTTCTGTATCAATCTTCCAGACTGCCTTACGGCAAATCTCTCCAAAGCGCTGCGAAAGTCTTCGTACTCCGGCCTCCTTCGTATAGCCTTCGATTACCGCACGGATACCCGCATCGCTGATTTTCAGTTCCTTTGCAGTCAGGCCATTCTTCTGAAGCTCTTTTTTCCAAAGATGTTTCTTTCCGATAAAAAATTTCTCATTTTCCGTATAGCTGGAGAGCTCAATAATTTCCATGCGGTCCAAAAGCGGTCCCGGAATTGTATCCAGCGTATTCGCTGTTGCGATAAACAGTACCTCGGACAAATCCATCGGCATATCAATGTAATGATCCATGAAATGCGCGTTCTGCTCCGGGTCCAGCACCTCCAAAAGAGCTGCACTCGGGTCGCCCTTATAGTCCGATGCAATCTTATCAATCTCATCCAAAAGCATCAGCGGGTTCTTCACCTTTGCCTGACGGATTCCCGCAGCAATACGTCCCGGCATTGCACCGATATAGGTACGTCTGTGACCACGGATTTCAGCCTCGTCGCGCACACCGCCAAGACAAACACGTACGTACTTCTTGCCAAGAGCCTCCGCAACCGAACGGGCAACTGAGGTTTTTCCGGTTCCCGGCGGTCCTACGAGACACAGAATCGTTCCACCCGCAGTTCCGGTACGCTTTCTCACTGCAAGATACTGTAAAATGCGCTCCTTTACCTTCTCCATCCCATAATGGTCGCGGTCAAGAATCTCCTTCGCCTTCGCAAGTGAAAAGTCATCTCCGGTCTTCTTCTCCCACGGCATATCCAGAAGCACTTCAATGTAGGTCCGTGCAACCGCACTTTCCGAAGCAGCACCACCAAGGCGCTGATAGCGTTCAATTTCTTTTTTGATTGCAGCCTTGGTTGTATCGTTTGCCGTAAGATTGCCAAGGCGTTCCAAAAACTCCTCTGCTTCTCCGGTATCCCCCAACTCATCCCGGATTACCTTCAGCTGCTCACGGAGTACATATTCCTTCTGATTTTTATCAAGCTTTATCTTTACCTTTTCCTGAAGCTCCTTACGAATCCGAAGCTCCTCTATTTCACTTGCAAGCACCTGTGCAATCAGAGAGAATCTCCGGAAGAAGTCAACCTCCTCCAAAATATCCTGTCTCTGATAGGAGGTCAAAGGCAGCATTACCGTAATCTGCTCCATAAAGCGATCCAACTCCGCCACATGCAACAGCTGCCCGGAAACATCCTTTCCTATTTTGGCGTTCACCTCAAAATACGCCTGAAGCATTTCCTTCAGGGTACTATGCATTGCCTGCTGTTCCGCTTTGGAATACTTTTCTGCCGTTTCAAAGGGTTCAACTACAACCTGCGCAGAAAAATAAGGGGAGACACTCACCATATAGTCAAGCTCTCCTCGTTCTTCCCCGGTCACAAGCACACGGATTAAATTCCCCGGAAGTTTTATAATCTGCTTAATCCGGGCAACACATCCCACGCGATACAATTCCTCCGGCGTCGGATCATCTACCATTGCGTCCTTCTGCAGTACGGTAAAAATCAGCTGGTCAGATTTCATCGCCTGCTCTACTGCCTGTATGCTAATTTTACGATTAATGTCAAAATGAACTAACATGCCGGGCAGCACTGCGATATCCCGCAGTGCCAGCATCGGCAGGATTTTTGTTTCTTTCATCATGCTATTCTCATCCCGCATTTCTTACAAATATTCTTATGCGGTCTCGTCCGCATCATTTGCCGCGTCCTTCTTACCGCGTGCTTTTTTCTTCTGCTCTGCAATCACAAGCGTCGGTTCACAAATTCCCTCTGCAGCATCCTTTGTAATGATACATTTCAAAATACTCTCATCCGAAGGTGCACGATACATCGTATCCATCATAATCTTCTCCATAATGGAGCGGAGTCCTCTTGCACCGGTCTTACGCTCACAGGAGCGCTTTGCAATCGTGCGGAGTGCCTCGTCCTCAAACTCAAGTTCAACACCATCGAGCTCGAACAGACGCTGATACTGTCTGGTCAGAGCGTTCTTCGGCTCCTTCAGGATACGCACAAGTGCGTCTTCATCTAAAATATCAAGTGCAACCGTAACCGGAACACGTCCGATAAACTCCGGAATCAGACCAAATTTCACAAGATCCTGTGGCATTACCTGCCGGAACAAATCTCCGATCATCTTCTCCATACCATCGCCAATCTCTGCATTAAAGCCCATGGACTTATGACCGGTCCGTGCTTCCACAATCTTTTCCAGTCCGTCAAATGCACCACCGCAAATAAAGAGAATATTTGTAGTGTTAATCTGCAAAAACTCCTGATGCGGATGCTTTCTTCCACCCTGCGGAGGAACCGAAGCAACCGTTCCCTCCAAAATCTTAAGCAGTGCCTGTTGAACACCCTCACCGGAAACATCACGGGTAATCGAAACATTCTCAGATTTTCTGGTAATCTTGTCAATCTCATCGATATATACAATACCGTGTTCTGCACGCTCGATATCATAATCTGCAGCCTGAATAAGCTTCAGCAGGATATTCTCGACATCTTCACCCACATATCCGGCCTCCGTCAGTGCCGTAGCATCTGCAATTGCAAACGGAACATTTAAAAGCTTTGCAAGTGTCTGTGCCAGGTATGTCTTACCACTACCGGTCGGACCAATCATCAGAATATTGGATTTCTGAAGCTCCACCTCGGAAGACGGCTGCATCATAACTCTCTTGTAATGGTTATAAACCGACACTGCGAGTATCTTCTTCGCCTCTTCCTGACCAATAACATACTCATCCAGAAACGCTTTGATTTCCATCGGCTTTAACAGATTAATGCCCATGTTATCGGCATTTTCTGCCACATCCGGGCCTGTAAAATCTTCCTCTAAAAGCTCAGAGCAAAGCTCGATGCACTCATTACAAATATAGATTCCGGCTGGTCCGGCAACCATCTTTCTTACCAGCTTCTGGTTCTTTCCGCAGAAAGAGCAGTTCGCATTCTGTCTGTCCTCTGTCTTATTTGCCAAATCAGTTCACCTCAATACTTACTGTCTGTTCTTAATGATGCTGTCAATCAGACCATACTTCAATGCTTCCTCAGCCGTCATGAAATTATCACGCTCGGTATCACGTGCAATAACCTCCACCGGCTTTCCGGTATTCTCAGCTAAAATACGGTTCAAACGGTCTCTGGTCTTCAAAATGTTCTCAGCAACAATCTGAATCTCCGTTGCCTGCCCCTTTGCACCACCGGACGGCTGATGAATCATAATCTCAGAATTCGGAAGTGCCATACGCTTGCCCTTCGTACCGCCGGAGAGCAGAAAAGCTCCCATACTTGCTGCAAGACCGATACAAATGGTGGATACATCACACTTAATGTACTGCATCGTGTCATAAATCGCAAGACCGGCCGTTACCGAACCTCCCGGGCTGTTAATGTACAGGCAGATATCTCGCTTCGGATCCTCACTCTCGAGGAAAAGAAGCTGTGCCACAACAAGGCTTGCAGTAACATCATTTACTTCCTCGCCAAGGAATATGATACGATCCTTTAACAATCTGGAATAAATATCATATGACCGCTCTCCTTTTGCAGTCTGCTCAATGACATAAGGTACTAAACTCATACTTTACACTCCTTTCAATAAAAGATAGCAACCGGCACGCCAACTATCGTTCCGGTTAACAAAGGGATGCCCTTTTCAGAACATCCCTTGAATGAATTATCTTACTTTTCAACAGCTGCACTGCTTACAAGGTCAACTGCCTTCTGAACGGCGATATCCATCATGATCTGATCCTTTTCCTTATCGGTAATCAGTTCAACCAGCTTTGCCTTCTCCATGCGGTAAGCAGAAGCCATGTTCTCGAGTTCCTTCTCATACTCTTCCTCTGTTGCCACGATGTTCTCAGCCTTTGCGACAGCCTCAAGTACAAGTCTGCTCTGGATTCTCTTTAATGCCTGCGGCTTTAAGTTATCCATGAAGGTCTTCTCATTCAGTCCGGTAAACTGGAAGTACTGCTGAAGGTTCAGACCCTGCATTCTTAATCTCTGGGAATACTCCTCAGCCATCTGATTTGCCTGTGAAGCAACCATTGCCTCCGGAATCTCCATGGTTGCATTCTCGATTACCTTATCTACAACCTTTTCTTCCTTAACAGCCTTCGCTTCCTTTTCCTTTTTCTCAAGCAGGTTCTTCTTTAAATCCTCCTTGTACTCAGCAAGGGTATCGAACTCGGAAACATCTCCTGCGAAATCATCATCCAGCTCCGGAAGCTCCTTCGCCGTAATTCCCTTAACCGTTACCTTAAACATTGCCGGCTTGCCTGCAAGCTCTGCTGCATGATACTCAGCCGGGAACGTTACGTTAACCTCAGTCTCTTCTCCGATGTTCTTGCCGATGAGCTGCTCCTCAAAAGTATCGATGAAGGAATGGGAACCGATGATTAACTTGTAGTCCTCACCCTTTCCGCCTGCAAACGGAGTTCCGTCAACAAAGCCCTCGAAATCAATCTTAACCTCATCGCCGTCTACTACTGCTCTGTCATCCACGGTAAGAATTCTTGCATTCTGCTCTCTTACACGGTTTAACTCGCCATCAACCTCTTCCTCGGTAACGGCAGTATCCATCTTCTCAACCTCAATCCCCTTATACTCACCAAGGGTAACCTCCGGCTTCACTGCAACAGTTGCGGTAAAGATGAACTCCTTGCCCTTCTCAACCTGAACAACATCAACCTCCGGTCTGGAAACGATATCAAGTCCGCTCTCAACAGCAGCCTTCTCATAAGCCTCCGGAAGTGCCTCATTCACAGCATCCTCATAGAAAACGCTTGCGCCGTACATTTTCTCAATCACAGTTCTCGGAGCCTTACCCTTACGGAAGCCCTGAACATTGATTCTATTCTTATTCTTCTGATAAGACTTCTCTAACGCCTTCTCAAAATCCTCTGCTGCAACCTCAATGGTAAGCTTTACCATATTCTTGCCCAAATCTTCAACCTTGAAACTCATTTCAAAATTTCCTCCTTAAAAATCGTATCGTTTCATTATAACATACCCGTTCTATTCTGTAAAGAAAAACAAAAAACCGTATGCTTTTACAAAACACGCTGATTATACTTTAGCATACCCAAAAACGAAAAGCAACACTTTTTTTTCTAACCAACCGGGTTTCAGGAAAAAACTTTTACTCGGGCTCTCCGATAATTTCCTGTGGCGTCTTTTGTGACGTCTTTTGCGGCTTCTCCGCCTCTTACTTCGCAGGCTTCTGATACGATGTTTCCGTCATTTCTTCATGAATCCGGTCCAGTATTACCGCAAGCTTCTCCATGAAACGCTGGTTTTTCTCACGTACATCCCCCATTGTCATAAGGATAATCACATATGGCTGCTCTGCCATGATTAATGCATGATCGTGACAACATTCACCGCCTACCCAGCCCATTTTATTATAAACAACGTACCTGCTTCCGAGAGCATTCCGCACAAAACTCTTATTTGTATTTTTAAGCAGCTCTGCAAAAAAAGCAGCATTATCACTGTCCGAATTGATATATTTGTAGATTTCCAGCCAGTTTCTCAGGGAATCCTCCGCAGAGGTATCCCCCCATTTTCTTCCGCCGCCAATCGTAACGCGGTTTCCAAGCTCTTTCAGAAAAGCATTATAGTTTTCGTAGCCAAAATATCCCTGCAGCATCAGATACCCGATATCGTCACTGACCAAAATAGCATGCTCCACCAGCTCGCGGATTGTAAATACAGTTCCAAGCTTCTCTGCCTTAATCGTTCCCGTACCGCTTACTTTATACTCTTTGGTATATTCCATGGTATCGTCCAGAGAATAAAGTCCCTCATCAATCTGCCACAGACAAGTCATTGCAAAAGGAGCTTTTACTGTACTTGCAACCGGAAAATACCTGCTTTCATTGTAACAGACGGAAGCCTTGGAATTGATGTCATAGAGTATGAACGAGCTTAGGTAGGGCTCGTTTCGTATCATGGTACAAAGCTCGGAATACATCTGATTTTGAATACGGTATGAGGTGTTATTGTAAACCAGCTTAATCTCTTTTGTCCGGTTCTCTTTGTTTTTATTTGGATTCTTTTCAGGAGAAGGGGTTGGTGTGGGCGTTGCCAAAGGAGTCGGTGTTATTTTATCCGGCGCAGAAGAAGGATAAGGAAGCTTTACCAGTGTAACAGGCTTCGGCTGAAACCTGGTCCCCCCAGAAACCGGTCCGTTCACGGAATCGGTTGTTTCAGAAACCGGACGTTCCAAAGAACCTTCCGTTTTGTCAGAAGGCGCAGGCAAAACCGTAATCTCCAAAGTGCAGTCCACAGCTGTTGTCGGCTTCGGCAGCTGTGAAAAAGAATTTTCCCGCAAAAACGAATTTGTAATAACAGCGCGCTCCTGTTCCTGACTCTCCAGGATCATATAGCCTGTAGAAAGGGAAATACTGATAGACAGATAGCAGAGAATGATACCGAAGATTTTCTTATTCATGCGTCCTCCTATGTACAATAAACAACCTGAAGCCACGTAGCTCTGACTGTCCGTAAAGCATTGTCTGCCTCCGGTATAGTACCTCCTGTCCCATTCGGCAGGAAACAGACACTTACACTGCTACATACTTCCTATATTTTCGTATATTGTATCATATTATATCCTATATTTCAATCCTTGTATAAGATATATTCCTTCATCATCTTTTATCGGGCCTGAATTCTATCAGCAGAAAGGCATTTTAATCCGATTACGGAGTTTCCTCCTGCTCCACAAATCCTCCTCATGTACCTAAACTAATCTTTCTCTACGGAATACCGACGTGAACCCGCCAAAGAATATAAAATCGATAAGATAAATAACGCATACTCCAAAAGAAACCCCAAGAAAAACCGTATCAGTCACTGTAACGTTTTTAATCTTTTTTAGAAAATTCCTAAAACCATAAAAGTAGACAGTTGCCTGCTCAACAACTGTCTACTTTTTATCAAAACTGATTTATTGACTTATCCTGATATTCTGATCTTAATCTTTTATCCTAATTCTTTTTGCCCTCTATGACAGGAATAATGATTTCCTGCCCCGTATGTATTAACTCAGCCTTTTTGACAATATCTCCATTTCTTGTAAAGAGATTCTTATAGAGTCTTCCATCGCCCAATATCTTTCTGGCAATCCCCCAGAGACAATCCCCCTTCTGAACAATATAGACCGTCTCTCCTTCATAAAGCTTTCTACCTTTCTTTGTTAGGGTATATGCTTTTTCTGCCTTGTTATCCTTGTTATCTTCCTTCACAGAGTCCTCCGTCTTGGACTCCTCTTGATTTGAATCTTCTGTCTTTGCATCATCTTTCTTACTCTCATCAGCTTCGGTATCAGTTATTGCAGATTCATCCGGCTTGGTTTCCTCTGTCTGGGAGTCACCTTTCTTCGTATCCTCTTCCTTAGCATCTTCTTTCACACCATCCTGCTTAGTATCCGCTTTCACTGCCTCAAGACCATAAGCTAACGCATCCTCTACAGAAGCAATTTCAGAATCATGCTTCGCATGCAACTCTGGATTCTCTACATGCAAATCATTTCTTTCAACATAG
>CALZBV010000090.1 GCA_945622055.1 uncultured Clostridia bacterium | reverse complement strand
GCGGTTGTTTTTCCGGTGGGACATTCCAACCATATCCAAAAGCTCCAGCGCCCACTCCTTCTTGTTTTGCCGCCCGGTCAGATGCATCGGTGTCATTACGTTTTCAAGTGCAGTCAGATACGGAAGCAGGTTTCTTCCGTTATTCTGCCAGACAAAGCCTACCGTACTCCGCTTGTACTCCACAAGCTCGCGTTCTCCCATCGTGAACAGATTTTTTCCATCCACAAACAGTTTACCCGCACTCGGTTTATCCAAACCACCGATCATATTCAAAAAGGTGGATTTTCCGCTTCCGCTGTTACCGATAATCGCAACAAGCTCTCCCTTTTCCACAGTCAGGTCAAGTCCCTGCAGCGCAAGCACCTCACTGTCCTTTGTCTTATAGATTTTCACCAGGTTATCCGCCTGAATCATGATTTCCTTCTCTTCTGCCATAGCTCCTCCTATTCTTCTGCCGCCTTTAAGGCTCCGTCCTCCAGTTCATAGGAAATTGTTCCTGCTGACATCAGACCGACATCATGTGTTGTCATAATAATCGTTACCTTTTCGCGCTCCACAAGCTCACGGAACAGCTTCATGACTGCTACTGCCGTTGCACTGTCGAGCTCTGCCGTCGGCTCGTCGGCGAAAATAACCTGCGGACGATGTGCCAGCGCTCTCGCAATTGCAACACGCTGCTGCTCACCACCGGACATCTCCTGCGGCATGTGTCCCATACGGCCGCCAAGTCCAACCATCTTCAGACACTCCTCCACACGTTCCTTCCGTCCTTCATTGATACCGGCCAGCCGCATGGAAAACTCAACATTTTCAAACGCGGTCATCATCGGAATCAGAGAAACCGACTGAAATACGAAGCCAACCCTGGTTCTTCGAAGGTTCTCTCTCTGACGGTCCGAGTACTTACAAATATCCACACCCTCGTAGAAAAGCTCGCCGCTTGTCGGCCGGTCCAGCGCCCCCAAAATGTTCATTAAGGTCGTCTTACCGGAACCGGAGCGTCCCTTCAGAATAGCAAGAGAACCCTTCGGAATGGAAATGGAAATGTCCTTTAAGGCCTGAAACTCTCCACCGGTAACCGGAAAAATTCGATTGATGTTTTTTGTCTCTATCATGTATTCCATAATAATCTCCTCCCCCGGTTAGTCTTCGCCAAGCTTTAGCGCATTGGTAATCTTCATGGATGCGATATTTCTGACAAGTACAGCAATACAAATCACAAGCATTACCGCAATTACCGCAAACAGCTTTACCGTGTCCGCGCTGTCCGTAATCAGCGTCTGGGCAAGCACCTGATTGTCTGCCGCATACGTAATCTGAATCATCGGCACATACAGCCTTGATGCAATCAATCCGGCTATGCCGCCAAAAACAATTGAAAATACACCGCAAAATACCTGCTCCAGAAAAAGCATCTGCAGAATCTCATTCTTTTGCATACCCATTGCACGCAAAATGCCAAACAAAAGCTCACGCTCACGAATAGAAAGAATCCAGTAAATCAGGTAACCAACGCCACAGAGTAACAGAATAATGATAAAGCTTAAGGTCAGAATACCGTTCGTACCCTGAAACAGCGTGTCCGTGCGAATATCTGCAAGACTTTCCTGAAGACTTTTCACCATTGTGTATTTATATCCGTTTTCCTCTGCCCAGTCATAAAAGAAGGAAATATCACTTCCGTCGGTCTTCATCCAGATTTCATACGGACGCATACCGAAGTGCTCCTGCAGGTAAGAAAGATGTGCTACCACCAGATAATTGTTCTCGGTAACGTTTTCTCCGTCTACCTCGGAAACCGATGTCGGTACATAATCCGGCCAGTACTCAAAGAAGCCGTAGATGATACCCTCCGCCGTCTTTCCTTCGGAATTCTTATAGGTAATTGTATCCCCGAGCTTTTTGCCCTGTTTCGTACGGAAGCTGTCGGAAACAAGCACGGCTCCTGCATTCGTCGACAGTACATTAAGATACTCGTTCAGGTGATACTCATTCAGCCGCCTGTCGCCAAGCACGATTTCACCAAACTCCTTCGTGCGAATCGCCATCAGCTCAGCGGTAATAACATTCTTCGTCTTTTTCCCGTCTGCAGACTGCTTCTCCGTTTCACACTCCACCTGCGTGCGGTACACCTTCGTAAATTCGCTGATTTGAGAAAGATTTTCGTATTTGGAAAAGTCCGGTTCCACATAAACAAGCTCCGCCGACGGCTCCTTTGCCACATACGCCTCATTATTTTTCCAGTATTCCTGTACAATCAGGTCTGCACCGGAAAGGTATACGGTATTTTTTTCCGCATTTGCAATAATCGTCCGCGCCACGGTTGCATTAAAAATACCGAGCGAAACCGTCAGCACAACAAACAGCATGATGAACTGCTGCTTTGAGCCGGTACGGATGGTCTGAAGGTAGGATGCGTATCCGGCAGGCTTCAGAAAACGCTTCTGAAGGAAAAACAGAAAGCGTACGATATACGGCTGTAACCGTAAAAACAGCATACCGCTTCCGAGCAAAAACAGAGACGCACTGAGGTAAAGCAGCGGATCCAACGGCTTTCCTGCTGCAACACTTGCCTTCAGCTCTTCCGTTCTTTGGGAAAACGTGTAGAATCCGTACAATGCGATGCCGGTGGTAATAAAATCCAGATAAAGCTTTTGCCAGAGCTTTTTTGTGTTCTGCGCTTTTTTTCGCTTTACATGAACAATGGATACCCCACTGTAACGAAGCACCGGTATCAGTGTTAAGAAAACAGAGCCTAAGAGTGCAACCGTTGCATATAAAACTGCCTCACCGGTAATGCGGACCGAAAGCATGCGGCCCGACCCGAACTCAAGAAACGCTGTCGAAGAGCCAAGCAGGCTGCAAAGTCCCATACCAATCGGGAACCCGATTACAAGGGCGGCTCCTGCCATAAGTAAATTCTGCATCAGATACAGCCGGATAATCTGTCCGCGGGATGCGCCACGGCTTTTGAGCTGGGAAATCTCATTCTGCTCCATGGAGAGCATCTGTCCCGAAATCATAAACAAAAATGCCGCCAAAAGAGCCAGAACCGGAATCTGAAGAATCATTAGGGTTGCCTCAATCTTCTTTTCCTTTGCAACATATTCTCCCAGTACACGGTGTAAGCCACCTGCCGAGATTGAGGTTCCTACCTCATTGATGGAAAGCAGCGTACTGACCTTTTCCTTTATCTCCTGTGCATTCTGATGTCTGATGGAATCGCAATCCGCCAGAATATACCAGCTTCCGTTTACGCTAAAGCGTCTGGACTCTTCGCCGCGGAACCACTCCGTAAACAGATTTTCCGCAATAAAAGCCTCGTGCCGGTAAGCATCCGGCTTCTTCACCCAGTAAAGATCATGCTTGTCACTGTTGCGGATAACTCCGACAACCCGTATATGCACCGGATTTCCCGAACGGTCCTTCAGACCCTTAAAGGTAAACTCCTCTCCCAGAAGGAGATTTTTCTCAACAAAGCAGGCTTCCGTCACCACCGCCTCTAAAAATCCGTCCTCGGTCACAGTGTTTTCATACATTCTTCCGAGGATAACTTCACTGTGTGCAGGAAGGTTGGAAAGCGACGCAATCTTGATTGTCTGCTCGGTAGCATCCTCACGCACCAGTCCTGAGACAGCCTTTGCCGAAGACAGATTCTGGCAGGCAACCCACTCCTTTTGTTTCAGTGACAGTTCGTTAAGCACCCGTCCTGCATAATCCTCGATTTTTAGAAATTCCGTCAAAAGTTCGCCCTTCATCTCCGTTGCCGTCATGGTAATCAGCCCCGGATACGTTTTCGTTTCTTCCTGATACCCGTCAAATTCATCCGACAGCATTCTTTGAAGCGAGGCCTCCTTATACATCGGATATCCCGCAGCTACTGCCACTAACAGAACATTTCCAATGAGCATGCACAATACAAGCCATTTTTTATGTCTGATTTTTTGCATCATAAATCGAAACATAGTTTCCTCCCGCTACTGAACCAAAACCTCGGTTCCTTCTGCTAATCCATCCACAATCCAGTACTGCGTCGAGCTTTTGCGTCCTATTGCAAAGCTGAAGGTATTCAGTCCGTTTGCATCCTTTACCTTTACCGTCGGGACACCGTTTTTCATAACCACACAGGAAGCATCCAATAACAGGATATTCTCTGCACGAATACTTTCTGTGCTGACGGAAATACTTCTGCCGTCATACAACTGCTCGCTGCCTTCGTCCAGGCGAATATAGGCCTTCTCCTTCGAAAGCTCCGGAGAAATCACACGGGAGGAAGCACTTACCACCGTGCCGGTTCCGGTTACCTTTTTATTGTCCACGGTTCCGGTTACGGTTACCTTTTGTCCGTAACGGAACTGGTTGTTCTGATTTGTCACAGACAGAATACGTTCGGACGCATCCGCCACGACATAACGGTACTGGCTGATTTTCGAGCCACGAAAGCCCCAGTCATGCTCTACAAGATAACCGCTCTCCTCCATGACAATCTCCGTCTGGGTTGCAGCCTTCTTCATTGCCTCATAGGTCGACTTAACATAGGAATAATATCCGTAGCTGTCCTCGCGGCTTTCCAGGCGTTTTACAAGCTTTTCCATCCGTGCCATTTCAATCGGGTCCAGCTCCACATGAATCGTGGCAATAACCTCTCCTTCCTCACGATACGGGTCTTCCTTTTCATTTGTCCCTAGGAGATAAATCGTTCCGTATGGGAATTGGACAATGACCTCATGTTGAATCGGATATTCCACGGTTGCCGAAAGGGAAGCCGTTGCGGTATAAGTACCGCGTTTCAGTGTCATAAATCTCTGCTGCGTTCCCGTTTCCTTTGTCAGTGCATCCAAATAAAGCTTTTCAGAGGATTGCCCGGTGATAAGTGAAATTTCCGGAGTCTCCTCTGTTTTCCCGGTTTCCACCGTTTCGACAATGCTGCTTTCCTTCTCTGCATTCTGTGGCGGTCTGCCGCCATTCCAATCGCCGTTCCAGTCACCCCAGTTGAAATCACCGCCGTTTCCGGCACCCACAAAGCACAACGAGGCTGCCGCAAGGAGAAGTGCCGCTGCCCTGGTACATTTTTTATTTCGCATAGACCTTATCTCCTTCCTGTAATCCTTCTATTATCTCAACATAAACGTTATTGCTGTATCCTGTCTGTACTTCCCGGCGAACCCATTTTTCACCTTCCTGCACATGCACATAGTTTTTTCCGTTCTCCCTTGTCACCACACTGCTCGGAACCGAAAGTACCTGACGGTGCAGATTCTTTATCAGGCATACGATTGCAAAATCTCCAAACACAGCATTACAGCCCTCCTTGGGCAAAAGGAGCGTGTATGACTTATTCTCATTTTGCACCTCCGGCTCATAGGTAAGCGCAAGCTTCGTCCCATTTATCATTGCGTAGATTTCATCATATCCGGCATAATCCTTCGGTGAAATATACCCATCCACTGCAATATAGCCCCGGTTCAAATCTGAAATCGCAACCGCTGCCTGTCCCGTGGAAAGATTTTCTCCATCCGCACGAACCGCCGTTACCACACCGTCAAACGTTGCCACCAGGGTATTTCTGCCAAGACGCGCCTTCGCTGCGTCCCAGATTCTCTTCAGCTCCGGTTCCCGCTGTTCAAACGCTTCCTTCGTCTGACGAATCAGAAGCTCATACCATTCCTTTTCTTCTTTGGTTTTGCAATTCTTGATTTCTTCCTCATACTCAGCAACCGTAGCTTCCATATACTGCTTTTCGTTCCAGTATCTGGACGAAGCCTGGGATTCCGCCGAGGTATATTTCCACTCGGACATTTCTGCAAGCAGGTCTCCTTTTTGTACCCGTTCTCCAAGCGTTACAAAAACATGCTCAATCGTCCCGCCCTCTTCAAAGCAAAGCTCCTCTGTATACGGCGTATACTCTCCATCCCGGGTAATTATCTCATACAAATCACGCACGAGTGCCGTCTCTGTCTCCGCATTCGTTCCTACCGGCTCCAAAAGCGGAATCTCTGTTGTCGAAGAGGTGTCTGTACTCTTACAGCCACCAAGCATCACAACTCCCAACAGCAGGAGCAGTGAATATGTAATTTTCTTTTTCATGTTCTCCTCCCGTTAGTGTAAAATTACCTCGTCGTCTTCCGAAAGTCCGGAAAGAATCTCGATTTCCGTATCCCCGACCAATCCAATGGTAACCTCCTGCATTCTGCGGATTCCCTCTGCATCAATATAATACACATAGTGCCGGCCACCGGCCTCATGAACTGCCGCCTTTGGTAAGTACAGTGTATTTTCTTTTTGCTCCTTCGTTGCAGTATGAAGCACCATAAGGCCAATCGGAATCGAATAATCCGGCTCCGGCAGCTCAAAGGTAAGCTGACCGATGCTTTCATCGATTTCCACTAAAGTAACCGTATATTCCTTCAGTTTATCACTCGTATAAAATGTATATTGCTCTCCTACATGAAAATACGGAAGCAGGTCTGCTGAATATCCGCGAAAAGCACACACCGTACTGTCGCTGATTACCAGAAAATCCGCCTCACTGTCAGAAACATATCCCTTGATGTTCGACATTTTTGTTACGATACCATCCATACCTGCGTACAAACGCCCGCCCTCAATCGCTTGTGTATAAAGCTCCTGTTGCCAGCGAAGGATTTCCAGCTCATCCTCCAGATCCTCAATCGGATATTCATAATCGCGTCGGATTTCATCCTGCCTGTCCTGGTACTCCTCTTCTGTCAGGCTACCCTTTTTCTTTTCCAGTGCTGTCTTCTGAAATTCCAGCTGCTCTGCATACTGTTTCTTTTGCAGCTCCTTCTGGCGGATGGAATACTCCATATCCGCAAGCTGCTCCTCCTCTTCCGAAAGCAGCAGCTCCGCAAGCAAATCACCCTTTTTTACTGTCCGCCCCTCTGCCGTATACACATTTGCAAGGCGTTTCCCCGAAATCGAAAACCGAAGCTTTTCCTGTACCGTCTGCACATACGAAGCCGTCAGCACACCCGTCTTTCGTACCGTACCGCGTGCAACCTTCGTCATTTCGTAGTTCTGCTCTGCGTAGTCTTCTATCTCAAAAATTGGCCGGCCTTCTTCTTTCCCCAATGAACACCCACCAAATGCGAGTACGCAGGCGCCGAGTAATACCCCCGCCGCAAACCTTTTCCTTCTCATGTCATCCTCCTTTAGTCCCGGCTTTTGTCCGCTACAGTAGCCTTATTTCAAAAGCCGGATCGGTTCCGAAGCTATATTGCTTCCTGCTTACACATACTCTCTCATCATACCATTTCTTCCGCCTTTTTTCCATAGAATTATGTTAATTTTCTATCTTTTTCATATCGCACCTTACCTTTCGTCACGGCTTCTACGGCTTCGTTCCAATTTTCTGTTGTAATCGTAGAGCAGCTTCAGAATCGTGTCCGTCATCTGCTTCTGCGTAAAGTTTTTCGGGAAAAATCCCCGTAAATCCTGCACCTTAAAGCTGATGCGCTCAGTCTGGTTTGCCTTTTTCTCCGACATGATTTTATAAATACCCTCCGAAGAAAGAGTGCCTTGCTGCGCCGCTTTCTTCATACGGATGCTTTGTGCGTGGGAGGGTGTGCAGTCATTCAGGCTCATTGCGTCAAGCAATACTTTCAGCTGTGCTTCGGAAAGATAGGAAAACTCCACGGCGGGGCTGAGTGCAATAATGCCCTCGTCAACCTTGTCAAGCAGTTCGGGGATAAGGTGGGTTAAGCGGATATATCGGAACACTTTGTCACGGCTCTCATTCTGTGCCCTGCCTATTTCGGCGGCTGTATTTGACTTTGTCGCAGCTTGCGACAAAGTCAAATTGGTACGCTTGCCCTGTTGTTTCATTGCTTCCATTTTCATTTTGTAGGAAAAGGCTTTCTCCGATGGGAGCAGCCTTTCACGGTGCAGGTTGCTGTCTACAACGGCAATCATCGCTTCACTGCGGTCAAGGGGATAAATTAAGGCGGGGACTTCGGAAAACCCCGCTTTGACAGGCAAGAAGCCGGTGGTAGCCATTTATACCGCCTGCCTTTCACGCTTCGGCAGTATCAGTTCTTCCGTGATACTGTCAATTAGTGCAATCATTTTTTCTTCTGTCTCCGCTGTGATTTTGCCCTCGACAGCAACGCAGAGTTCGTCCAGCTTATCATTGAAAGAGAAAAACACTTCAGGTAAAACGGCTCTCGGCATATATCCCAAAGCACGCTGGAGGAGATACTCTGATACGGAAAGACCGCACTTTTTGGCGTTATGCTCAATGATATTTTTCTCTTTTTCGCTCACTCGGATAAACAGATTTTTGTTCTTGGCTTCGTTCGTAACATCAGTCCTTTCTTTGGTTTCTTTAACGGGTTTTAGGGTGTCCCTAAAGTGAACTCGGAGCAGCCTTCCGATTTCGGCGGAAACTGTCAATACAGTTTCCCTGCTTGCTACGGTATGCGACACTCTTTCTGCCGCATACCGTCTGTTATTTTCCGCCGGTCTGTCTGAATGTCGTTTTTCTGTTCCTGCCCCCATCCCAGGCGGCGTTGCTTCGCTCGCTCTCCGAAAAAAGAGGTCATCGCAAAGTCATATCCCATTCAGCCGGTCATTCAGTTGTAACCGGCGTTTGGGCAACAAAAAAAGCCGGCACATAAACATGTACCGACCACCCGAAAAAGGATAGATTTCTCCCTTTGCGTGTTTGGTATCACATTCATGTAACCGGCTTTGAAATTCAAAGTCGAAACTGTCATTTACGCTTTCCGATTGCCGACAGTTCAGAGCAATTCAGAAGCGGCGGCATTTTCGCTTAGCATAGCCGCAACGTTATCCGACATAAAGTCGTCCCATCAAAGTCTGTGATGAAATTTATGTATTCGGTTGTAGCTCTCTGTGAGCGTATTTTATTATACAGTACGGAACAAGTGTTTATCAATACTTTCCAAAAATTTTTTGAATAATTTTTTCGGAAGGTGGGGTTTCCAATATACTCTTTATGTCAAAGGAAGAAAACTATGAGAAATTCCGATATT
>CALZBV010000089.1 GCA_945622055.1 uncultured Clostridia bacterium | reverse complement strand
GGAGGAGCTGTTAAAGGAGCGGCGCCAGCTGAATGCAAGACAGTATAAGGAGAGCAAAACGGAAGGGGAGGAAGAACAGGGAATCGCGCCAAAGGGAGTGCAGGAGGAATTTGCGGCAGCGGAGAATGATACGGATAAATATGAGAAAATACTGAGGAGTGTACTGGCTGAATTTTTATCCTAAGAGGCATTGAAAGCAGAAGGAAAGCGTGGTATAATGAGGAAGATGAAAGTCCCGGGTACTGCTCGGAAAGAAAGCAATATACGGCTCTGGCGATGAGTTGCTCAGAGAGAAAGGATGTTAAAATGAGTATGGTTTCATTTGATTCTTCCGCAGCTTCTGTATTTGTCCGTCCTGCAGAGGTGGCAATGATGGAGAATGCAGTAAACACTGCAAAGGACTGCCTGCTTGGAAAGAGCGGTGCGGGAAACGATTTCCTTGGCTGGATTGATCTTCCTGTAGACTATGACAAGGAGGAGTTTGCAAGAATAAAGAAGGCGGCAGCAAAGATTTGTTCTGATTCCGAGGTTTTGGTTGTCATCGGTATCGGAGGCTCTTATCTCGGTGCGAGAGCAGCCATCGAGTTTTTAAGACACAGCTTTTATAATTCGGTTTCTAAAGAGATTCGTAAAACCCCTGAGATTTATTTCGCAGGAAATAACATCAGCGGAACCTATCTTTCCCAGCTGATTGAGGTTATCGGAGACCGTGATTTTTCCGTAAATATTATCAGTAAGTCCGGCACAACGACTGAGCCGGCCATTGCATTCCGTGTTTTCAAGAAGATGCTCGAAAAGAAGTACGGTAAGGAAGCGGCAGCGAAGAGAATCTACGCTACTACCGATAAGGCAAGAGGAGCATTAAAGAAGCTTGCTACCGAGGAAGGCTATGAGTCCTTTGTTGTTCCGGATGATGTTGGAGGACGTTTCTCTGTTCTGACCGCAGTTGGTCTTCTTCCGATTGCAGCAAGCGGAGCAGATATTGATGCTCTTATGGAAGGCGCAGCAAAGATGCGTGAGGTTTGCTTAAATACTGCATATGCAGAGAATCCGGCACTTCAGTATGCAGCAGTTCGCAATATTCTTCTTCGTAAGGGTAAGAGTATTGAGATTCTTGCAAACTATGAGCCGAATTTCCACTATGTTGCTGAGTGGTGGAAGCAGCTTTACGGTGAGAGCGAGGGTAAGGATCAGAAGGGTATTTTCCCGGCAGCAGTTGACCTTACAACGGATCTTCATTCCATGGGTCAGTTCATTCAGGATGGTCAGCGTACCATGTTTGAGACTGTTATGGAGCTTGAAGAGCCGACACATCAGCTTTTCATTGAGGCAGAGGAGGTTGATCTGGACGGTCTGAATTACCTGACCGGAAAGAGCATTGATTTTATTAACAAGAGCGCAATGAAGGGAACCAGAGTAGCCCATACGGACGGTGGAGTACCGAATCTCGTTGTGAAGGTTCCGAAGCGTGATGAGGTGTCTCTCGGTGAGCTGTTCTATTTCTTCGAGTTCGCCTGTGGAATCAGCGGATATCTTCTCGGAGTAAACCCGTTTGATCAGCCGGGCGTAGAGAGCTATAAGAAGAATATGTTTGCCCTTCTTGGAAAGCCGGGTTATGAGGCAGAACGCGAAGAGTTGCTTAAGAGACTGTAATACAGACAAAAGAACCTGAAATGAACCGGAAGCACCCTGACCATCCTTTGTGATATATGGTGGTTTGGGTGCTTTTGTTTTATGCAGCAGAACGGATATAAAGGACAGGAAAGACATAATTTTTCCTTTTTTTGTACACAGGTTGAACATAATCTCATTCTATGATAGAGTATAGGATAGAGGAAAAGAAAGAAGGAAGGAGGGAACGGTGTGGCCATTGAGGTTTTTAACCGTTATGAAAAAAAATACAGAATAACGGATGCCACCTACCAAAAGCTCCGGGATAGACTTTCGGAGTACATGGAATCGGACGAACATAGCAGAGATGGCGAGTTTTATACCATTTGCAACATTTACTATGATACCCCGGACAACGACTTGATTCGTCGCTCCATCGAAAAACCGGTGTATAAGGAAAAGCTCCGTCTTCGAAGCTATGGTGTTGTCGAGATGGACAAAAAGGTGTTTCTGGAGATAAAGAAGAAATATAAAGGTCTGGTAAATAAACGACGTACGAAGCTGCGGCTTTCTGAGGCGTATGAGTTCATAAAAACAAAGGAGCTTCCAACGCTTCAGCCGTATATGAATGCACAGGTGTTAATGGAGCTTCAGTATATGCTGAATCGCATGGAAATCCAGCCGGCTTTATTTTTGTCCTATGACCGGGTAGCTATGTTTGGAAAAGAAAACAAGGATTTTAGAATGACCTTTGACCGGAATATCACGACCAGACGCTATGATCTGGGACTTCATTACGGAATTTACGGGGATAAGCAGCTTCGGGAAGATGAATGGATTATGGAGATTAAGATTGACAAGGCAATGCCGCTATGGATGACAAAGATTCTTTCAGAGCTTCAGATTTACCCGTCGTCGTATTCCAAATACGGGACAGAGTATTGTAATTACATAAAAAAGCAGCAGGATAAGCGAAAGCAGAGCTCTCTGATTATCGAAACACCGGTATCAGCTGCAAAGAACAGAGAGTCTGCATAAAGAAAAGGAAGGTAGGAAAATGCTTGAATCAATTCTTGGGGTGGCGGAACAGCCGAATATTATTACGTTGGGAACTGCAGTAACCTATATGGTTGCTGCGATTGTTCTGGGAATTTTGCTTGGTATCGTATATATGCTGATTACGGAGCGCTCAAAGCGTTCGGTTGGGTTTATTGTCAGCCTTGTAATGCTGCCGGCGGTTGTTGCAATTGTGATTGTTTTGGTAGGAAGTAATGTGGCACGTGCTTTTTCTATTGCAGGAGTTTTTTCCCTGGTTCGATTCAGAAGTGTGCCCGGCGAAGGAAAGGATATTTCCCTTGTGTTTTTGGCAATGGCTTCCGGTCTGGCCTGTGGCCTTGGGTACCTCACGCTTGCATTTGCTGTGACGGTTCTTTTAGGAATTATAGTTATAATCTGTTTTAAGGTGCTTGCAGCTCTGTTTAAGGACGAGTCGAAGCAGCTGCGTATTCTGATTCCGGAGGATATGGATTATGCCGGAGCCTTTGATGACTTATTTGCACAGTATACAAATAAGGTTCATCTGGAAAAGGTAAAGACGACAAATATGGGAACTCTGTTTGAACTTACCTATCAGGTGGCGATGAAGGCAGATGCAAATGAGAAGAAGTTCATCGATGAGCTTCGCTGCAGAAATGGCAATCTGACCATTATGCTTTGCAAAAAAGAACAGAATATCGAAAAGCTTTAAGCTGGGAGGTTTTAGGGAAGTACCGGGAGGTGCTTCCCTAAAATTGCAGAAAAAGAGAAGAAAAGCAAAATCCGGACAGATTGTGAAAGGTGGAGCTTCATTATGAAAAAAAGATTATTTTTTGGAATAACAGCATTTGTGCTGGTGCTTGGTGCTGCCGGCTGCCAGAATATATCAGAGGAGGAGCTTCAGGCAACATTGGTTCCGGTGCAGGAAAAAGTGGAAGACACCCTGAATAAGGTCGGGGAAGCACTGGAAGGGCTTATGCCTGATATTACACCGGCGCAGCCGGGTAAACTGATAACTCCGACCTCTGAGCCGACGCCGTTGCCGACGAATACGCTGACGCCGTTGCCGACGAATACGCCGACACCGCAGCCGACGAACACGCCAACACCGTTGCCGACGAGCACGCCGACGCCGCTACCGACAAACACGCCGACACCGCAGCCGACTCCGACGCCGCTACCGACGAGCACACCGACGCCGACGAGCGCACCGACACCGACACCGCAGCCGACGAGCGCACCGACGCCACAGCCGACGAACACACCAACGCCGACACCGACACCGCAGCCGACGAATACGCCAACGCTGCTACCGACGAATACACCGACGCCGTTGCCGACGAACACGCCAACGCCGACGCCGACTCCTACGCCTGGAATTGATCCGAAGCATTGTGAGCATGAATATGAGGTGACGGAGATTTTGGTGCCGGCGACGGATTATTCCACCGGTACAAGACGTATGACCTGCAGGGTGTGTGGAACGGTTTTGGAAGGAGAATATGCACTTGCCCATACGGTTGATATCGGAAATGGTCAGACTGCTACGGTGTATGGCTATTGGGATTTGGAGCAAACGGCCCTGATGTTTGAATACTTAAACGAGTGGCGCAGGGCAAACGGAATCCCTGAGGTACTGAATGGAAATGACGGTACAGCAAGAAAACGTGCGCTGGAATGTGCATATTATTATTCCCATACACGTCCGAACGGAGAGGACTGCTTTTCTTCCTATGAGACAACAGGCTGGAGAGGAGCGGCAGAAAACATAGCTGCAGGCTATAGTGGTGCAAATGCAGTTACCGAAGGCTGGAAAAATTCTTCCGGACATAATACGAATATGCTGAATTCCGAGTATAATTATGCCGTTGTAAGTATGTTTGTTGTGGTAGATAATTCAAAGACGGGAGAGGTTTCTGATATACAGTCAGGGTGTTATCAGTATACGAGATATTATTCGCAGAATTTCTGGAGAAAATAAGTAATATGCGATAGGATTCATGGGCAGACTCCGTGAGGCAGTTTTTTTGAAAATACTTTCGAATGAGTATGAGATTTTATTGGCGGAAACTTTGACGAAGCTTCTGGAATGTTCGTGGGGAGTTTGAAAGGCTTGCGGAGTCCTCTCTTTAAAAAACTTGAATTTCTGTTGCATAAGCAAATAGTTTAAGGTATAATCAGATTGTAGATGTTTTTGGGGGAAAGGAGGGGCCTATGACAGGTTTTATCTGGCTGATTGTTCTGGCTGTGTGTCTTGTAATCGAGATAGCTACCTACGGTCTTGTTACCATTTGGTTTGCGGGTGGCGCACTGGTTACATTTTTCGTGTCATTGCTTACGGATAATCTGGCGGTTCAGATTGTCATCTTCCTGGTTGTTTCGTTTATTATGCTGATTTTTACGAGACCGATTGCGATGAAGCTGGTAAACGGGAAACGTACCAGGACAAATGTGGACAGTGTAATCGGCAAGATCTGTAAGGTGACGGAGACGATTGATAATTTTAACGAAACCGGAACCATACAGCTGAATGGATTGGAATGGACCGCGCGCAGCGTAAACGGAGAACTGCTCTCAGAGGGTACTAAGGTCAGGATTTGCTCGGTAGCCGGAGTGAAGGTCTTTGTTGAGGAAGTAAAATAGTTGATTTGCCGAAGGGCAGAAGGAGGAGTTATGGACCCGTTTGTTACACTTGTTATTTTGCTTGTTATTGTTTTGGTAATTGCATCATCCTGTATTAAGATTGTTCCGCAGGCACAGGCATTCGTTATTGAGCGTCTCGGTGGTTATCAGGCAACCTGGGGCGTTGGCATTCACCTGAAGCTTCCGATTATCGACAACATCGCAAAGCGTGTTATCTTAAAGGAACAGGTAGTTGACTTTGCACCGCAGCCGGTTATCACAAAGGATAACGTAACGATGCGGATTGATACCGTTGTATTCTATCAGATTACCGACCCGAAGCTTTTTGCATACGGTGTTGAGAATCCGATTATGGCAATTGAGAATCTGACTGCAACCACACTTCGTAACATCATTGGTGACCTTGAGCTCGATGAAACGCTTACCTCCCGTGAGACGATTAATACGAAGATGAGAGCATCTCTTGACGTAGCTACCGACCCGTGGGGGATTAAGGTGAACCGTGTCGAGCTGAAGAACATCATCCCTCCGGCAGCAATTCAGGATGCCATGGAGAAGCAGATGAAGGCAGAGCGTGAGCGTCGAGAAGCTATCCTGATTGCAGAAGGTGAGAAGAAGTCTACCGTCCTTGTTGCAGAAGGTAAGAAGGAATCTGCAATTCTTGAAGCAGAGGCAGAAAAGGAAGCTGCAATCCTCCGTGCAGAAGCAAAGAAGGAAGCGATGATTCGTGAGGCAGAAGGTCAGGCTGAGGCAATTCTTAAGGTCCAGCAGGCAAATGCAGAAGGTATCCGCTTCTTAAATGAAGCAAATCCGAACGGACAGGTAATCCAGTTAAAGAGCCTTGAGGCATTTGCAAAGGCAGCAGACGGCAAGGCAACCAAGATTATCATTCCGTCTGAGATTCAGGGAATGGCAGGCCTTGTAAAATCGCTGGCTGAGGTTGGTGCTAAGGACGATGCAAAGTAGGATAGTATGACATAGGATTTAGATGAATTTCAGGCGTTGTGCGTGAAAGAGCAGACATGACGTTATGGAAGGACGGTAGATAAATGGATTATCTGCCGTCCTTTTTTCGTGTAATAGGAAATTTCTCGAATTTCCTATTACACAAAAACGCTCCGCGGGGATGCACACGCTTTTGCTAAGGAATATGTCGCAAAAATGCGACGCAAAAGCGGCGCAGAATATCGCAAAGCGATATTCTTTGTTCTGTCTGGAAGATTCTAAAATGGCTTTGGTTAGCGGAGCAGTGGCTGAATCTGCTCATTTTTCAGACAATAAGAAGCGGAGACTGCAATCAGCGGCATATCGGCGACCAGAGAATTGGGTTTCCCGGAACAGTCATCCTGACGAAATGGGACAAAGAAAAAGTTTTTGGTGTTCAGAAGCTTTCCGATGTTGGCAGCGTTTGCAGTCAGGCCGTCGTTGGTGGAGAGCGCAAGCAGAACCGGACGGTTATTCCGCAGGTGCGCCTTTACTGCCATGGTGACAGGGGTATCGGTAATTCCGTTTGCAAGCTTTCCAAGGGTGTTTCCGGTGCAAGGAGCTACAATAATAAGGTCAAACAGCTTCTTTGGACCAATCGGTTCAGCCCCCTGCAGGGTGTCGATGACTTTTTTTTCTGTAATGGTTTCTATATCAGCACGAAAATCGGCAGCTTTGTAGAATCTGGTATCCAGACTTGCCGTATGAAATGAAAAAATCGGGGTGATATCGGCGCCGAGAGAACGCAGCTCTTTTATTGGTTCCAGTATTTTGGAAAAGGTACAGAAGGAGCCGGTAATTGCAAATCCGATTTTTTTTCCGGTTAAGTTTTCCATAGATTACTCCTTTCCGAAGAGACGGATGATTTCAAGAAACATAAGGTAGGCAGCAGACTCCGGACAGAACCGGGAGGGCAGGGAACCGCCCGGAATAACCCGGATACCGTTTTTCTCTTTGGAAAGACAAGGGATACTTGCAAGCTCCAAAAGAGGAATCTCAGGCAATGTTTCAGGACGGTTATAAGAATCCAGAATCGGTGCCGGGATGGTATTCAGCATTAAGGATGCATTATCCGGAAGAAACCGGAGCGACTGCAGAACCGGATAGTCATCCAACCGGGCCTGAATCAGCTCCTTTTCGGAAAACGAAAAAACAATGACTCCTGCACCTGCGGCGCGGAACAGCCGGCTGCAGGCCCGGCCGAGGTAGCCATATCCTAAAATGAGCACGAGACTGTCGCAAAGCGCTTTAGAGGTTGCTGAGATAGCAAGCGCCAGAGCTCCTTCTGCAGTATAGAGGGAATTTTTTCGTCGAAAATCATCACTTTGCATGGCTTTTTGAAACCCTCTTTGGGATAAGAGCCCGGTATCGGTGGCAGGACCACCCCATATGACCGCATTGCTTTTTAGTTCTGTCTGGTGGGCCAAAAAACGTTCTTTTGGGGACAGAATCAGTAAATCAGCCGGAGCCCGGTTTTTCCAGCCTTTTTTTTGTAAGAGTCCGGAAACGATTGGATGACGGCAGTCATCACCATAAATAAGGTAGTTCATGAAACACTCCGCCTTTTTTTATACCTTATTGTATGAGATAACCGGAAAAATGTGTCGGGGGATAAAGAAAAAGGAATAAACCGGGAAAGTCAAAGAATAGAATGTAGCAGAACTTTTTTGGGGGAGATGCCGATGGAAGAATGTTATTTTGCCGGCGGAAACAGCGGTGAGGGCTTTTATGACTGCTTTGACCAGATTATTCCGAAGGGAGAGAAGAAGGAGTATGTCATTATCTTAAAAGGCGGTCCGGGAGTGGGGAAAAGTACCCTGATGAAACGGGTGGCAAGGGCCGCCATGAAGAAGAAGGAGAAAACAGAGCTCTTCTGGTGCTCCGGCGATCCGGACAGTCTGGACGCAGTGAGGATTGTCGGGCGTGGGATTCTGATTCTGGATGGAACGGCGCCACATTGTAAGGACCCTGTATATCCGGGTGCGGTGGAGGAAATTCTGAATCTGGGGGAGCAGATTGACCGGGAAAAGATACTGCTTCGCCGGAGTGAAATAGTACAGCTTAGTCAGGAAAACAAGGAATATTACCGCCGCGCCTATGCACTGCTCCACTGTGCGGCAGGTCTTGAGGAAGAAGTTATGCGGGAGTTTTTTGATTGTCTGGACAAAAAACGTGTAAATAAGCTTTGGGAGACCATATGCGGTGGGACAGAAGAGAAAGACGGGGAAGGAGGAGAAGAAGCAAGGACTCTGTTTCTGGATGCCATTACCTGGAAGGGAAGGGTATCGTTTGCAGAGGAAATGGTACAGGGAAGAAGAAGCGTTGGCATGAAAGGAGAGGCAGCGGGAGCGTTGCTGGATTACATGGTACGGCAATCGGATGCCAGGGGCTTTTGGTGCCTGAATCCGCTGCTTCCGGAAAGGGTGAGTCATATTATTTTTGAAAACCGGAATCTGTTTGTGACAAGTGCTGCGGTGGAAACTGACCAATCAGAAGAGTCTGAGGAGTATTTCTGCCGGAAGCCTTCTGCGGAGCTTTTCCGGTATCAGAAGGAAAAGGAACGCCTGGTTTCCATGGCAGTGAAATGTCTGAAGCAGTGTAAGAAGCTGCATGATGAGCTGGAGGGATGCTACCGGGAATGTGTCGATTTTATAAAAATAACAGAACGTTCAGACGAATTATTAAGAAAGCTCGGGCTGTAATCGTTAACATTTCGTGAATTATATTAACTTTTTCTTGCCTTTCACAGGGTGTTGTATTATAATGAACGGGAAATTAATTTCAGAGAAGAACATAATCTGAAAGATTCTTCCACTTTTCGGAAGGGGTATTTATGGATGAAAAGTAATGAAAAAAAAGAGACAAGGGATATCTATATCTTACTTGTGAGAACGGGTTCGATTTTTTCCCGTGTAATACA